>JAMPYH010000310.1 GCA_023700785.1 Candidatus Zixiibacteriota bacterium | reverse complement strand
TCGAGAATAGGCGCGATCATCTTGCATGGCCCGCACCAGGTGGCCCAAAAATCAACCACGACCGGCTTGTCGGCCTGAAGGACTTCCTTCTCAAATGTCGCGTCCGTGATCTCCATCAAATTACCCATCCGAAATCCTCCATATCTTTTCTACATCATTGTTCGATCTGTCCCCTCAAACAAGAATCGGGGTTTCCGGTTCCAGACATCCCGATCTGCCCCTTCCAGCCAATATACTTAACCGATCGAAGGAAAATCAAACGGTAATCCAGCGCCCGGATCCGGACGGCTAATGCTTGCCGCGCCGCAGGATAACGTTATATTGGTTCACTCACGAGCAAATTATGCGAACTGTGATCCAACGAGTAAAAGAAGCGGAGATCTGGATCGACTCGGAGCGATTCAGCCAGATCGATCGCGGCCTGCTGATTCTCTTCGGGTGCAGGCATGGCGATCAAGAGGGATCGACCGTCTGGCTGGCAGAGAAGATCCTCAACCTGAGAATCTTCGAAGATGCGGAGCAGAAGATGAACCTGTCGCTGCTGGAAATATCCGGACAGATCATGGTAGTTTCGCAGTTTACGCTGTATGCTGATTCGCGCAAAGGGCGCCGTCCGGCGTTTACTGAGGCAATGGAGCCAGTCGAGGCCGAACGACTCTACAACGCGTTTGTCGCGCGGATCCGGTCGTCCGGCTTGACCACCCAGACCGGAGTATTTGGCGCTAAAATGGAAGTGAAATTGACCAACGACGGTCCTGTTACCATCCTGCTGGACCATGACCTATAGCAATCTTCGTGAACTGGCTGCCCGTTACACACTGGTACTTGGTTCCGGCTCTCCGCGGAGGGTGGAGTTGTTGAGTGAGCTGGGGATAGCGTTTGCTCAAATGATACCGGACATTCATGAGTCTATCGAAGACCATGAGGAGCCGTATCATTACGCTCGCAGATTGGCCCAGGACAAAGCGCTTGAGATCGGGAGGATCTCGCCGCCCGACCACATTGTTCTCGGGTGCGACACCATTGTGGTTCTTGGTGATCATTTGCTGGAGAAACCAAACGACCAAAAGCATGCATTCGAGATATTAAGGCTCTTATCCGGTAAACAGCATGTAGTCTGCTCCGCGGCCGCGTTCGTTTGCCGGTCCAACGTACTCGCCAGCGGCTATGAATTGACAAAAGTCTTCTTCAATTCCGTCTCGGACGAGGAGATCGAATCGTATATCGATACAGGAGAGCCGATGGACAAAGCGGGAGCTTATGGTATACAGGGAATGGGGTCCTTTTTAGTTGACAGGATAGAGGGAAATCTTGATACTGTCGTGGGTCTCCCGCGGACATTAATTGAGCGCTTGGCCGGTGAGGCTTTACTCGTTATCTGACAGGAAGTTACGCGAAGCGAAATGAGCGAATTGCACACCCGGATAGGTCGGTTACTCAAAACTGAACGCGAACGTCAAAATAAATCTCTCGCCGACATGGCGCAGGATCTGAAAATCGCTGAAGGACACCTTCTCGCCATCGAGGCGGGGGATGTCGGTGGGGTTCCGTCGGAACTCTATTTTAAGCTCTTTGCGCGCTCGTATTCCGACGCGCTCGGCCTGGATTATCAGAGAGTGATAGAACTGATCCGAGAGGAGATGCATGAGCCGGCGAATGGAACTTCTGACGGCGACACCGATCGACCTGCCTCTCCCCGGCTGAGCCGGTCATCGAAAGCTGAGTCAGGGCAGGAAGGGCGAGGCACTTTCTGGATCATCGCGGGTGTTGCGGTGTTGATCCTGGCGGCGGTCAGTTGGCTGATCTTCTCCAGGCAGGACGCGCGCAAACTAGGCGAAAATGAGAAAGAACATGTTGAAGTTGTCGATTCGGAAGAGACCGCGGAAAACGCGGTGGCGCGATCGTCCGCCAATCGGGAGAACATGGCACTAAGCCTGGATCTGGTGGCTCGAGATCGCACATGGGCACTGGTGATCGCTGACGGCGACACTGCCCTGCAGACCAACCTGAAACCGTGGCGGGATTACTATGTCGGGGCGAGAGAATCGTTGATCGTCTCGATCGGCTCGCCGCTGGCTGTAGAAGTGACCTTGAACGGAACAAGGGCCAATATGACCGACCCTGAAGACGGATCGGTCTCTTCGGTGGTCATTACGCCGGAAAACGTCTCGATGTTCATGCAGCGCGCTCTCGAGGACAGTCTTCGAGCGATGGATAGTCTGCGCGATTCGATCAGCCAGGACACCACTGGCATGATCAAAAAAGACACGACCAAAAACTCGAGAACAGGAAGTTCTCCTGCCAAGCCGGCCAGCACGGATTCGGCGACCATCCAAAGGGGAACAGGCTATGGGAATTAGACGCTATGTCGCCGCGTTTCAGATCACCCGGATCAAGCGCAAAGCCGAGCTGACGTCGTTCAGCATTCCCGGCGATCTGCTTCGCGTACGTCACATGCTTGTCCTGCTTCCGGCGGGACTTCGTGAGCTAACCCTCGTCAAGCAATTTCTGCCGACTATCAGCCAACTCTTCAAACATGCCGATATCACGCTCCTGGCGATGCCCGGCATTCAGGTGACGGATATCTACCCGCGCAAGGGATTTCAGATCATCACGCCCGCGGTCGATCAACTGGGCTGGGCGGGGCTTCCCAAAAAGACTTTCATGTCAGTCCTTCAAGGATACAATTTCGACATGATCCTCGACCTGAACTTCGAAGAATCCCACTTTACGTCCGCGGTCCTGTTGTCATTCCCCAAGGCGATTCGCATTGGGCGCGGCAACGCGTTGGGCGGTCCATACTACAATCTAGAGATCAAAACCAAATACCTTCGCGACGAACGAAATATCTATCGTTCGCTGCTTGAGACGCTTGGCGACCTGATGCAAAGACGAGTGCAGGTCGGCAACGAAGGTGTCAGCACCGGCCTCCTGGAGGAATAGTGTATCTCCGTACGCTCGATATCATAGG
>JAMPYH010000030.1 GCA_023700785.1 Candidatus Zixiibacteriota bacterium | reverse complement strand
TTTCAGGTTACTTATCCCGCTTCTGGTCATGCTGTTTCTCGCGATCTTCGAGCGGATCGGCGATTACGGCGTGACGGTCAATCGCTACCTGGTGATCGGCATGGCCGTTGGATTATCCGTGGTGGTGCTGTATTTCACTTTCAGCCGGCGAAAGGATATCCGGCTCATTCCTGTTGTGGTTTTTTGCCTCGCGGTGTTGGCCTGCTACGGCCCCCTGAGCGCTTTTTCGTTTGCCGAGCGGAGCCAGATGAACCGGCTCGACGCGCGACTCCGGTCAAATGACCTTGTTGTGGAAGGGAAGTCCGCCGAGACGATCGCGGTTCTTCCCGAGGAAGAACGCCGCGAACTTAGCTCGATGGTAGATTACCTGCTTCAGTGGCATGGGATCGACCTGTTTGACCGCTGGTTCGACGACGCCACGCTCGCCGCGATCCCGAACCGTGATGACCGCCCCAACGATGACCTGGCGAACATGTTTGGATTCGACTATATGGGGAACTACGGGGGGTATTGGGACACTGATTGGAAAAGCCGCTGGTTCAACTACTCTTTCAGCCATCAGGTGCTCCCGATCGCGGAGTATGACTATCTGATCGCGCTCAGGTTTGAATGGAGCGAGGATCAAATACAGAGCGAGGTTCATCTTATGGGAGAAGACTCGATGCGGATCCTCATGAACCGGACATTGGCTGAGTTCGCGATCGAACCGACCGCGGAGAGGTTGATCTCTGAGCGACTTGCCTTTGACCTGACCGATTCGCTGGCGAGCCGAATGCGAGAGAACGAGGAGCAGCAGCCTACGCCGGATACGCTGAATGTACTGGCGGAAAACGACTATCTGCGCGGCATGTTGATCTGCCAGGCGGTGAGCGGCAACGCGGGCGGCGACTCCGCGACGATCAGCGTCTTTAGCGGTCTGATGTTGGTCAAACGAAAGTAGTTGTTTAGCGCATCGCGGCGTCGGTCTCGCGGCCAAAGCGACACACCACTTTCGGGAACGCGCGGACATCGGCGGCAGTCGTCCGGAAGTTGACGATACACGCGCGCAAAACGAACTTCCCCTCAAGTATAGCGTGCGACACAAACGCCTCGCCGCTCCGCTCGATCCGAAGCATGATCTCTTCGTTCAACTTATTCAGGTACTCTTCGGTCGCGGCTTCGCCGCGCTTTGAACGCAGGTTCTCCGGTACAAAGCGGAAGGTCGCTATGCTCAGTCCCTGCGTAAAGGTCTCCAACTCCGTTTCTTCAGCGGCGGCCCGGAACATCTCCTGCGACAGCCTGATGTCTTCTTCGAGTGTTTTGAGATACGCCGCGCGCCCGACCTGTTGAAGCGCCAGCCAGACTTTGAGCGCACGGAAACCTCGCGAGTTCTGCATGCCATAATCGACGAAATTGATCCGTTCATCCTCAAAATGATAATACGGCGGATGATACGAAAAGGCGTTGATCATCGCCTCTGGCCGTTTCACCAGCGCGCACCCGACCTCAAGCGGCATATAGAGCCATTTGTGCGGGTCCACCGCCAATGAGTCGGCCTCGGAGATCCCTTTTAGGTCGGTCGGCACGCCGTTGACTTTCGCGGCAAAACCGCCATAGGCGCCATCGACATGAAACCAAAGATCATACTTGCGGCAGATGGCGGCGATCTCATACAGCGGATCGACCGCCCCGGTGCTGACCGAACCGGCGGTTCCGACTACCAGGAACGGAAGTGATCCCGCCGCGCGATCCGCCTCTATTTGTGCTTTTAGCGCATTGGTATCCATGCGGTACTTCTTATCGGTCGGGATCCAACGAACGGAATTGGTCCCAAGACCGAACAGATCAGTCGCTTTTTGTATCCAGGTATGGGTCTCGGCCGAAACATAGGCGGTCATCCGCTTGGCGTCCGGATCGTTGTGTCCTTTGGCGCGAACATCCCACGGTGCTTTCGCCGCTCGCGCGGAGAGGAAACCCACGAAGTTCGCCATGTTGCCGCCGCTCACCAAAATGCCGCCGCAACTGGTCGAATAACCGATCAGGTCGGCGATCCAGCGGATCGACTGTGATTCGATCTCGGATGCGATCGGCGAGAGCTTCCAGCCGCCGCAATTGGGATTGACGCCAGCCGCGAGGAGGTCGGCGAGGATGCCGATCGGCGCGGGGCCGGCGGTAATGTATCCCCAGAATCTTGGATGGCTGTTGTACAGGGAATGATCCATCAATAATTTCGCTGCCTTCGCCACGACTTCCTTTGGGTCCGAGCCTTCCATCGGGATCAACGACGGCGCGCCGATCAGTTTCCGCAGATCCGACGGTTGTTCGGCCGGGGTGACTGGTCGTTGCGGGAGCGATGACATCAAGTCGGCGAGCTGGTCCACCAGCTTGTGCCCGATATCGCGAAAAGTTGCCGCGGGCATATCGACAGCCGAATGTCGCTCGGCTCGCTCAGTCTGTGGGTTGGTTACTTTGGTCATGGTAGCTGCGATCCGCGCAATGCGTTTGAGATTAACGGATTCCTTCGAAAAGATCAGTTTCCCGTTTCCGACCGCCATTCACCAGACTATACGCCCGGTAGAACTCCTGAGAACCCCAGAGTTGCTGGTGGTCTTTGTCGGAGAGATGTTCCAATTTTTCGTAGATGGTCAGCTGTGTTTTGTGATGCTGGATGGCGCGCCAGACTTGCGGCCAGTATTTAGCTGTATCGATGATGGTGGTGATCCCCCATGTCGGCCAGGGAGAAGCGGAGCGCTCAACACCATCAACGGTTATCGTCAGATTACGGAACGCGCTGATGTATGCCGCCATTTTCCCTTCCGTCCAAACGGTGTAGTACAGCTTGGAAACCGCGTGCGGCGTCGTTGGAACTGATTCTCTCTGTAGTGGCTGATAATCAGAATCAGCGGCGCGGATGCAGGCCGCCTGGGTCAGTTGCGAGATCGCGATATGGTCGGGATGGCCATACGCGCCGTCGTGGGCAAAAGTCGTGACGACCTGTGGCCGCACGCGACGGATATGCGCGACTATTCGGGCGATCGCTTCGGCCGGATCAGCCTGATCCAGATCTTTATCGAGATAATTGAGGAACCGCACTTCGCGGAGCCCCAGCTCTTTTGCCGCGGCAAGCAGTTCCTGTTCGCGGGTCCGACCGACGATCTCATCCGACGGTCGTACGGCGGCGTCGCCGAACCGTCCCCGTTCCCCACGGGTAGCGCAGACCAGATATGTCTCGACCCCTTCATCCTGGTATTTCGACAGCGTTCCCCCCATGGCGAGCGACTCGTCGTCGGGGTGGGCGAGTATGGTCATTAATTTGAGCTTTTCAGCCAATCGGGCGACTCCTTATTTGGGGACTTTGCAAGTCTATATTCAAGCGGCGCGGAAGTCAAGAAAGCATACCGAAAGGCGCTTGGCGATTGAACGTTCCGCCGCCTGACTCGTCTTAGAAATGATCACCAGAAGGAGGATTTACCATGTCTGCATTTCGAGCGCTGGTACTGGTATTGCTGATGACAATCCCGGCCGTGAGCCAGAACAATCCCTCGACCCCGCCGTGTTCCGCATCCGAGGCAGCCCAGTTTGACTTCTGGGTAGGTGAGTGGGAACTCACCTGGGCCGACTCCGGACGCGGCACCAACAGCATCACCAAGCCGCTGGGGAGCTGCGTCATCCAGGAGCAGTTTCGCGACCTGGCGCCTAACAGCCTTATCGGGATGTCGGTTTCAGTGTACAACCCGACCACCAAACTCTGGCAGCAGACCTGGGTGGATAATCAAGGGGGGTATATGCTGTTCACCGGCGGGTTTGCCGACGGCAAGATGATCCTCTCCCGAGAGACTACTCGCCCTGACGGTACTCCGGTTCTGCAACGGATGGTCTTTCGGGAAATTACCGCGGACAGCCTGATCTGGGATTGGGAAGCATCGGTTGATAATGGCGCCACCTGGAGGAGTAATTGGCAGATCCGCTACCACCGGAAGAAGTAACATCCCGCTCATAGCACTGGCCCGAACCGACAATTAGGACTATCTTTTGGCAGAGTTCAGGAGATGCCATGGATAGTTCCGAGTTTCGCAAGCAGGCGCACCATCTGGTCGACTGGATGGCCGACTACTATGACACGGTGCGCGATCTTCCCGTAAGATCGCAGGTCAGACCCAAAGAGATACTGTATCAGATCCCACAGTCGCCGCCGTCACGCGCCGAGCACTTCGAACAGATCTTCGCCGATTTCGAGCGGATCATCATGCCCGGGATCACCCACTGGCAACATCCATCCTTCTTCGCCTATTTCCCCGCCAATTCGAGTAAACCGTCGGTGTTGGCCGAGATGTTGACCGCGACGCTGGGAGCGCAATGTATGCTCTGGCAAACCTCGCCGGCGGCCGCCGAGCTTGAAGAGCGGATGATGCAATGGCTGGGCCAGATGCTTGGGCTGCCGCAGGGGTTCGAAGGGGTGATCCAGGATACCGCGTCCACCGCGACCCTCTGTTCGATCTTAACCGCCCGTGAAAAGGATTCTTCGTTCCAGATCAACGAACGCGGTTTCGACAACACCAAATATCGTCTCTATTGCTCCACGGAGACGCATTCGTCGATAGAAAAAGCGGTCAAGATCGCCGGATTCGGACGAGCCAGCCTACGGAAGATCCCAGTTGACGACGCATTCGCGATGATCCCCACGGAACTGGAACGAGCGATCGCCCAGGACAAAGCGAGCGGCTATGTGCCGCTCTGCGTGGTCGCAACCATCGGCACCACCGGTTCGACCGCGATCGATCCGATTCGGGCGATAGGAGAGATCTGCAAGCGTCAGCATGTCTGGTTGCATGTTGATGCCGCGTTCGCTGGGACGGCGTTGCTTCTGCCGGAAATGCGCTGGATGGCCGACGGACTCGAGTATGCCGACACGTTTGTATTTAATCCGCACAAGTGGATGCTGACCAATTTTGACTGCACCGGGTACTATGTCCAGGACAAGGTAGCGTTGGTCCGGACGTTTGAGATACTCCCGGAGTACCTGAAGACGGCCGAAGGGGACAGGGTCAATAACTATCGTGATTGGGGGATACCGCTCGGGAGGAGATTCCGCGCGCTGAAGCTCTGGTTTGTCATTCGAACCTACGGCGTCGAGGGCTTGCAGAGCATCATTCGAAACCAGATCGCCTGGGCGCAGGATATCGCCGGTGAGATCGACGCATCGCCTGATTTTGAGTTGCTCGCCCCAACACCGCTCAGCCTGCTCTGTTTCCGGTATCATCCGAAAGGAACTGACGACCAGGCGACGCTCAACGATCTGAATGAACAATTGATGGATCGCCTGAACAAGTCCGGCCGGATCTACCTGACACATACCAAACTTCGCGGCTCCTTCACCCTGCGCATGGCGATAGCGCAGACGCAAGTCACTGAGGCGGATGTCCGCTCAGGTTGGGAACTGATCCAGTTGACCGCTCGTTCGCTCTGACGGCGGTTTCGTCACGGCAGTGTCATGTTCTTTTCCGGCACCTTTGGGAACCGACTTCTGTTTAATCTGGCAGGAGCCTTTCATTTCCGGGCTGTTTCAGCCGGCTCCCAGAGAGGAAACAACCCATGCACGTCAGACCATCAATCAATCGCCTGGTCTGGATGGCGCTGGCCGCGGTAATAATTGTCGGGCTGGTGTCGGTCGCCGTGATCTCGCAGGAGCACGGCAAGGAGAAAACCATGAATCTGAACAAGCTGACTCCGGAAGAGGAGAGGGTGATCGTCAACAAGGGGACTGAGCGCCCGTTCACCGGAGAGTATTACAACCATACGGCCGCGGGGACCTATACCTGTAAACAGTGCGGGACGCCGCTGTATCGATCCTCCGACAAGTTTGATTCCGGCTGTGGCTGGCCGAGTTTTGATGACGCGGTCCCCGGTGCGGTGAAGCGGACACTCGATGCCGACGGTATGCGGACCGAGATCACCTGCGCCAAATGCGGCGGACATCTCGGGCATGTCTTCGAGGGTGAAGGCTTTACTGACAAGAACACCCGCCACTGTGTCAACTCGATCTCGATGAACTTCATTCCGGCGTCGTCGGAAACCGAGTCCGCCGTCAAAACCGAGCGCGCCTATTTCGCGGGCGGCTGTTTCTGGGGAACAGAGCATCTGCTGGAGCAGCAGGGAGGCGTCATCTCGGCGACTTCCGGCTACATGGGCGGGCGAACCGAGAATCCCACTTACCAGGAAGTCTGCTCCGGGCGGACCGGCCACGCGGAAACGGTTGAAGTTCTCTTCGATCCGAGCAAAACCAACTACGAAACGCTGGCGAGATATTTCTTCGAGATCCATGACCCGACCCAGGTCAATCGGCAGGGACCGGATATCGGCGACCAGTACCGTTCGGCTATCTTTGTTACCAATGATGCTCAGCGGCAGACGATTGAGAAGTTGATCGGTCTGCTTAAGGACAAAGGATTAAAGGTCGTGACGCAGATCGCGACGGCGGACACGTTTTACGCCGCGGAAAAGTATCATCAGGATTACTACAACTACACCGGCAAGGAACCGTACTGCCACTTTTATACCAAGCGGTTCTAGTCAGATCGAACCTGGATATAAAGGCGATGCGGCGAGCATCGCCTTTATATTTGGCGTCAATTTGAGGTATGGCGCGATCAGCGCCGCTCGGGTTCCAGGGCGGACTCCCGAAAGAGTTCAAACAGCTTCTGCGCGCAATCCAACTGGTTGCGGAGATCTTCACGCGAGAACGAGCTTCTCCGTTTCATCTGCTGGCCATCGACGGACATCACCCAAAACAACATCAGATCATCGGCCGCTTCGAGCATCAGCCGCTCTTTCAATTGCGCCAGTCTCTGCCAGGATGAGTCCGGGATCGACTTCAGAAGCGAGCCGGGATCTTTGGCGTACAACAGATATCTTTTCGAGAATGGCGTGTCGGGATGGAGTTTTGCCTGCGTGAATCCTCGCCGCTCCAGCACCCAGGTGACCGCTTTGTTCAACAGTTCCCCGAATTTCCCTTTGAGCGGGATCGAGGGTCCAAGGGCGAAGCTCGGCAAGCGCAGTTCATCCGATACGATCGCGCTCGTCCAGCCATCGTTGGCGTCCGAGTCACCGCCTGACCAGATCTCCAGAACATAAAACGTAAAGTACCCCTGTCTGCGCTGGTAAACTCGGCTGACCCGTACCCTGGACTTACCAAACTCCCGGAGGGTAGTGATCTTCTCGATCAGCCGTGGGTCGGGGGTCGAGATTTCGGTGAAGCCAAGTTCCTGAAACATCGCCTTTCTCTCAGCCTTTTGACGTTTGGCGATCCGAAAGATCGCGACGAATACTAGAATGACCACGCCGAGAATGAGATAGGGAAGTGATTGCATCAGCATAAGGCGAACCCTCAGTTTCTCAGGTTATCGGCAGTGCTTTGGCGGGCCTGTAGCCGGCAATTCCGGCACTTGCGCTATGGCGTTAAACTATTGATACTATCCGCACCTGATATGAATCGTCACTACCCCAATTCGCGACGCGGAGCGAAGTACGTGAATCGAATAAACCTCCTTTCGATCATCCTGCTTTTGGCGCTGATGGCCGGCTGCCAAAAGGAAGTGGAACGAACCGACGGTCCACCGGAGACAGTCGATTCCTCGGCCGACACGGTCGGGCTTTTGCCGGCCGAAGTTCCGGCGATGCTGACCGATTCGGCGGCGACCTACCGATACTCCGCGCGATTCCCGCGCACCGGTGAGGCGATCATTGATACCTTGATCGAGCAATTTGTCCGCTCCCAGATCGATAGTTTTGTCGATGCGCCAGCCGGCCAGCCGAATCCGGATTGGATCTCGGAATTGGATATCAACTACAGTTCGTCAACCTTTCCGCCGCATATCCTCTGCTATAAGTTTGACGCGTATATGTTCACCGGCGGCGCGCACGGCATGACCTCGGTTACCACCATGATGTTCGACATGGACAACAATCATCTTTTGACCTTGTCCGATCTTTTTGTCCCCAGGTCGCGCTTTGCCGATACGTTGTCGCTGCTTTCTCGCGCGGAACTACGCAACATTCTGGGCGATATGCTCAATGAAGAGATGCTTGCTTCCGGAACCGAACCGAACGAAGCGAATTTTTCACGGTTTATGCTCGCGCCGCGCGACCTGGTGATCTTTTTCGAGCAGTACGCTGTCGCGCCGTATGCGGCCGGTGTGCAGGTGATCACTATTCCGCTCGCGAGACTGGCGCCGATCCTCAAGCCCGAGTTCCAAGCGGTTTCCAAACCGCTATCCGGTCAGTGACAGAACGGCATCGGCAGCTCAGCATACAATCAGATGTCAGGAGGCCACATTGACTGGTCAACATGCCGGCAAGCTCCGCTTTGCCGTACTTCTGCTGGCGATCTTTGGCGGGTGCGTGAAGGAACAAGCTAAGCCGGTTTCGGTACGATCTAATGATCTGGTGGGCGCGGAGTTTCGGTTTGTCGGATTCAGCAGCGACGGGAACTTCACCGCGGCAGGACTGATCGATACCGCCGACCGGGTCACGCTCAGTTTTGGCGCCGATAGCGCGGTTGCCGGATCCGCGGGATGCAATCGCTTTGCCGGCAAGATCCTGACTCTTGGCGATAGCGAACTCTCCTTCGGGCCGATGATCTCCACCAAGATGATGTGCGAGCCCGCGGTGATGCGTGTGGAAACTGAGTTTCTTCGGATGCTTGGCACGACAGCGTCTTACTCGCTAAGCGCGGACACGTTGATCCTTCGCTCAGCCGATCGAAGCGAACTCCTGTTTGTTCGATGTAAGACGGCGAGCCAAACGACCGCGCTGGGTCGGGTGACCGGCTACCTGAAGCTGACAGGCGAGAATATGATGTTTCGCGATTCGCGCACTCAGCGCGAGTATCATCTAAGCAACTCGAATGGCGTGATCGCCGAACTGACAAAGCAAATGGGCGTCAGCCCGAACGATTCCGTTTTCGCGGAGATCGATCTTTCCGCCGAAAGTCAGAACGATTCTCTTCCCCACCATCTTATTGTCGCAAGACAGGACATCCTTCGATTGCTCCCGGCAGAGATGAACCCGCTTTCAACGCGTCTGACCGATCTTACTTTTCTCGCGCGCGGGAATGAGCCATTCTGGTCCGCCCGCATCTCGGGGAACACTATTGTAGTACTCGAGCCGGAGAAAGACTCACTTGTGATCAACGCTACATCACGGGTCGAAACTGACAGTCTGTGGGTCTGGGAGTCCGCGAACGATTTCCGCGTTCGGATATCGCGCGTTGGATGTTTTGATCCGATGTCCGGCGCCTATTCGGCATTTACCGCGGAAATAACTGTCGATGGCCGCACCCTGACTGGTTGCGCCCTGGCCGGGACAAAATTTGTAGCCCTTCCCTTGGGCAAGATAACTATCGACACAGCAACGACTTACTGAAGACGCAGCCAGTCCAATTCGCCATTCGCCGCAAAATCACAAATTCTCTGAACCCTGTACTATACTACAGGCTGTTATACTCTCCATTACCACCAACCTAACAAGGGAGCCGCTATGCATTCCGGTGATCTGGCAGGCAAGGCCGGGGTCAATAAAGAAACTCTCCGTTTTTATGAGCGCCGTGGTTTGTTGCGCGACCCGCAACGGACGGAGTCCGGATACCGGAGGTACAGCGACACGGATCTTGACCGGATACGATTTATCAAGAACGGGCAAAAGTTCGGCTTCAGTCTCGATGAGATCAGCCAGCTTCTGTCGATAGCCGATGGCGCGCTGATCGATCGGGCCGAGGTTCGCCAGATCGCGCGCGAGAAAGTCACGCACATAGAGCAACAGATCGCCTATCTCGCGCAGCTTCGCGGAACCCTCAATCGTTTGATCCATCAGTGCAACCATGCCGGCCCGACCGACGACTGCCCGATCATCGAAAGCCTCGCCGGCCGCATGGAAACTACGTCAAAGAGGAAGAGAAAAAAGTGAGCACGACCACCACCCACATTGATCCGGTTTGCGGCATGACCGTGGCGGAAACGTCAAAACATAGATCCGAGCATGACGGCAAAACGATCTACTTCTGCTGTGATCACTGCAAGAAGAAATTCGACGCTCACCCCGATCAGTATCAGGGAGAGCCGCCGCAAGGCGGACATGTGCAAATGGTGCAGCTCCAGCGCCGGCCACCCAAGGCTGCTCCATTGCCTATGGCGTCCGAGTCCGGCGTTGAGTACACCTGCCCGATGCATCCCGAGATCAGGCAGATCGGTCCGGGAAGTTGCCCCAAGTGCGGGATGGCGCTCGAACCTTCAGCGCCGGTCCTGACGCAAACGAAGACTGAATACACCTGCCCGATGCACCCTGAGATCGTGCAGGATAAGCCCGGCAATTGTCCGATCTGCGGGATGGCGCTCGAACCGCGCACAGTCACACTCGAGGAGGAAGCCAACCCCGAATTGATCGACATGACCCGCCGCTTCTGGATAAGCGCGGGACTTTCCGCGCTTCTGCTGGCCGTGGCGATGGGGCACATGCTGCCGGGACTTGGCGGGATCGCCCACTGGCTCGGGCATGGACGCGTCTGGGTGGAACTTGTGCTCGCGACACCGGTTGTCCTCTGGGCCGGCTGGCCGTTCTTCGTGCGCGGTTACCAGTCGCTGATCAATCGTAGCCTGAACATGTTCACGCTGATCGGACTCGGCGTGCTGGTGGCATACCTGTTCAGTGTGGTGGCTACGCTGGCTCCCGGCATTTTCCCCGACTCTTTCCGCGACGGAATGGGTCAGGTAGGTGTCTATTACGAAGCCGCGGCGGTCATTGTCACGTTGGTACTTCTCGGGCAGGTGCTTGAGCTACGGGCGCGGAGCCAAACCAGCAACGCGTTGCGGTCGTTGCTCGGATTGGCCGCGACTTCGGCGCGAAAAGTCAACGCCGACGGCCGCGAAGAAGATATTCCGCTCAATTTTGTTCATCCCGGCGACAACCTTCGCGTCCGCCCCGGCGAGAAAATACCGGTCGATGGTGTCGTTATTGAAGGACATAGCTCGGTTGACGAATCGATGTTGACCGGTGAAGCGATCCCGGTCGAAAAGACCGCCGGAGCGCGGGTGGTTGGTTCCACCGTGAACGGCACGGGTACGCTTTTGATGCGCGCGGAGAAAGTCGGCAGCGAAACACTGCTGGCGCGCATAGTGCAGATGGTCGCCGACGCTCAGCGCTCGCGCGCACCGATCCAGCGTCTCGCCGACCAGGTCTCCGGCTACTTCGTTCCGGCCGTCATGACCATATCGGTGCTGACCCTGATCATTTGGGGGATCTGGGGGCCCGCGCCCAAAATGGCCTTCGCGATCGTCAACGCGGTCGCGGTACTGATCATCGCCTGCCCATGTGCTCTCGGTCTTGCCACGCCGATGTCGATCATGGTAGCCGCCGGTAAGGGGGCGGGACTTGGTGTCCTCTTTAAGAACGCCGGCGCTATCGAGACCCTTCGCAAAGTATCAACCATAGTGGTGGATAAAACCGGCACCCTCACGGTCGGCAAACCGACACTGCAATCGGTTGAGACCGTCTCAGCCCACAGCGCGGACAACATTCTTCTCTGGGCGGCAAGCCTTGAGCGCGGGAGTGAACATCCGTTGGCCGACGCGATCGTGCGCGGCGCGGAAGCCCGCTCGCTGGCTCTGCTTAACGCGGAGCGCTTCGAGTCGCTGACCGGGCGGGGTGTGAAAGGCGTCGTCGCGGGCCATTCCGTCGCGCTGGGGAATCCGAAAATGCTCCGCGACATGAATATCGCGTGCGACACTCATGCCGAGCGCGCCGAACAACTTCGCCGTGATGGCCAGACGGTCATGTTTGTGGCGATCGACGGCGCATTTGCCGGCATGATCGGTGTCGCCGATCCGATCAAAGATTCCTCTCGCGACGCGATCGCTCAACTGCATGCCAGGGGGATCAAGGTCGTCATGCTGACCGGCGACAATCAAACCACCGCCAACGCGGTCGCGCAAAAACTGGGGATCGACCGTGTGGTAGCCGAAGTGCTGCCGGATCAAAAGGCCGAAGTGATCAGATCGTTGCAAAAAGAGGGGAACGTGGTCGCCATGGCGGGTGACGGCATCAACGACGCTCCCGCGCTGGCGCTCGCCGATGTCGGCATTGCCATGGGAACCGGGACCGATATCGCGATGGAGTCCGCCGAAGTAACGCTGGTCAAAGGGGATCTCCGCGGCATCGTTCGAGCGCACAACTTGTCCGAAGCTACCATGAAAAACATCAAGCAGAATCTGTTTCTGGCGTTCGTCTATAACTCGCTGGGAGTGCCGATAGCGGCGGGGATCCTTTATCCCTTCACCGGACTGTTGCTCAGCCCGATAATCGCGGCGGCGGCGATGAGTCTCAGCTCGGTTTCAGTGATCGGCAACGCCCTGCGTCTCCGCAGCGCGAAAGCTTAGCCTTGACCGGAAAGACCCAAGACCGTCCGGTGGCGGGCGGAGTATTATCCGTTCGGCGAGACCTACGATGAGTTGATCTCGTCGGTCAATTCGCTGCGGTTTCCGGGGCAGTACAAAGATGGCGAAACGGGCTTGTACTACAACTGGCATCGGTATTATAATCCGATGCTGGGGCGGTACCAGCAGCCCGACCCGATGGGCCCGTTCGACGGGAATTTGTATGCGTACGCCCGCAACAACCCGCTGCGGTACACGGATCCGACGGGGTTGTATTCGTACGAAGATTTTGAGTGGGATCTCGGTCAGTTCGCGGTTGCGGTCGGCGACGCAGCCAGTTTGGGACTCACCAAGTGGATCCGATCCCAGGCGTGGTACGGCGGCGACTACTTTACCGATGAATGCTCTCGATGGTATCAGCTAGGCGGACTTGGCGGAGACATTGCGACGGCGTTCGTGCCGTTGCCGATCGGAAAAGTCGGTTTGTTTGGCAGAGCGCTTCGCGGCCAAACGCATCACGCGATATCAAGAAGAATCATCGCGCAGCTCGAGAGACATGCTAGTTTGGCTGGGGAGTACGCTTTTCGAGACAGTCGATTTGTTGCACAGGCAGCGGACCTATCTTCGCACGTCGGGTATCAGAGTTAGCATAGGTCGCTTGACAAGGAAATTGCGAAGTATATCAGCGAGCATCCTGAACTAACCCGAACCCAATTCGAACGATATCTAAGAACTGTCTATAGTCGGCCCGACTTGCGCAGTCGATTTCCTGGAGGATTACGGTAGAGCTATGTTCTACGTTCTTGAAAGTCCAATTAGCGAGTTCGCGAATCCAGCGGTGACAGATTTTCTCATGGAGGATGGGTTCAGAACTGGTGACGCGCCTCGATGTCCAGTATGCGGGGGAGTAGTTGGGATGCTCACGTGGTTACCACCTTTTCGAGTGGAAATAGAATGCTTTGGCAAGCTGCACGGTGACATTGCGTTTGGTACCGCGGAGATGTTGGTTACAGAACGATTTATTGACTTGTTCAAGAAAGAGGGGTTAACCGGGCTGGATGTACTTGGCAGGGCCCACGTGTCCAAGATCGTTCCTAAGGCAATGGGCAGGAATATGCCCAAGTATTATGTAACGCGTGTTGTAAGGTCACGGACTTCGGTCGATCACGAAGCCTCAGGTATAGAATATGAAGAACCGTGGACCTGCGGCGACTGCAAAGTAGGTCTTTGGATCAGACTTCGCCAGCTTGTCATCAAGCAAGAGACCTGGCAAGGTGAGGATCTTTTTGTGGCCCGAGATTTACCAGGGATATGCGTTGCGTCCCAACGATTCAGTGATTGGTGTATAAAATACGAAATAAAGAACGCCAATTTGATAGAAGCATCAAATTTCACCAGGGATTATTCATAAACTGGACCTGCGGGAGGATTGCGATTCTACCTGAACATTTGGACGAAACTGACCTTCACCCGATTGCGTAGATACTCATTTAAGCAATAGTGTCTGATACCCGCCCATTGAAATGATGAAGATGGAAAGTTCGGGGCCCCGGCCCCGATCCACAGCCAAATCCCCCTGACAGCATCTTCTACTACTATTGCGATGCCGGCTGGCTGACCTCGGTCGTGAAGAACGGCGCCACGACCCAATATCTGTGCGATGGACGGGGGCGCCGCATCCGCAAGCTGAGCGGCATCAACAGCCTGACGCTCATACCCGACCAGGCAGGTCGAGTCCTGAGCGAATATTATGGTTACGGGTCGGTTACCGACTATGTCTATCTCAATGGGCGACCGCTTGCCCGCATCCAGGTTGTGCCGATGGTCGCCATTCAGTATTATGTGAATGACCATCTCGGTACGCCCCTGGCGATCACCGACGGCAATAAAACCGTTCGGTGGCGGGCGGAGTATTATCCGTTCGGCGAGACCTACGATGAGTTGATCTCGTCGTTCAACTCGTTGCGGTTGCCGGGCCAGTACAAAGATGGTGAAACCGGCTTGTACTACAACTGCCATCGGTATTATAATCCGATGCTGGGGCGGTATCACCAGCCCGACCCGCTGGGGCCGTTCGATGGGAACCTGTATGCGTACGCCCGCAACAACCCGTTGCGGTACACGGATCCGACAGGGTTGT
>JAMPYH010000029.1 GCA_023700785.1 Candidatus Zixiibacteriota bacterium | reverse complement strand
CCTGATAGAGCGATGCTTCGATGGCGTGGCAGTTGCCGCAGACATCGGAGAGTGATCTCGCGTCAGGAGGCGCGGCGCCATGGTTGCCGTGACAATCGTTGCAGACCGGCGCGCTGAGATCTTCTTTCACCAGGAGCGCCTGACCATGGACCGAGTTGCGGTATTTCTCCACCTGGTCGGTCGGGATGCCGTACTCGGCCATGAGGGCTTTGTCGTTGTGGCAGGCGCCGCAGGTGATCAGCAGGTTGGTCGGGTAGGTGCTCGAGTGCGGCATGCGAGCATCGCCGATCCGGTGGGCGGTGTGGCAGGAGACGCAGGTCGCAACCTTACTGTCCTTGTGCTGAAACAGCCTGAGCCCGTGGACGGACGTTTTGTATTTGTCAAGCTGGTCAACCGGGAGCGACGGGTTATGGTCGCGCATGTAGGCGGGATCGGAATGACACCGCGCGCAAAAATCAGGAATGTCCGCCCGATCCGGCACGCCGCGAAAGCCCTTCGACGATCGCACCGCGTCCATATCCTCAAGCGTCGGATCGCCGCCATGACAGTCCTGGCAACCCAGACCTTTCTGGAAATGAATGTCATCCCGGAAGAGGTGGGCGGGACCGGTATTGTCCTCTACTTCCCCGTGACAGGTAAAACAGTTATTGGTCGGCGGCGCCGCTTGCGCGGAAGGTAGTGCGATCAGCAGTAACGCTGATATGAGCGACAAAAGTATGCCCTGTTTCATTCGAGGATATACCCGAGTATGGTCATGATGACAATAAAGCCAAGCGCGCCGAATCCAAAGAGCATCCATCCGCGCGACCGTTCGCCGCGCTGGGAGCTCTTATCCAAAAACGGAACCAGCGCCCAGATCAATCCGCCTACCCCCATTACCAGGAGTCCAAACTGTTCGCCTTCCAGAAAAAGCACTTTGGCCGGGATCAGTTTCAGCGTGAGAAAGGCGAACATGAAGTACCATTCGGGTCGGATCACCGCCGGCGGAGGAGCGAACGGGTCAGCTTTTTCCCCGAGCGGCCAGTGGATCACGCCGACACCATCCGGAAAGATCACTGCCAGGAGCGCTAATACATTTAGCGCGATCAACCAAACAAGCAGGTCGCGGTAGAGAAAATTCGGGAAGAACTTCATGTACTTCTTGTGGGTGTCGCCGGAAGACTTCCATTCGATCGGCTCGCTCATTCCTTGCCGTTGAACAAACAGCAAGTGTATGGTCAGCAGCAGACTGAACAGAGCCGGCAGGATAGCGACATGGAGTCCGAAGAAACGTCCGATGGTCGCGCCGGTAACATCTTCGCCGCCGCGCAGGACGACCATAAGATATTCGCCGATGACGGGGATGGCGCGGATCATGCCGGTGCCAACGCGAGTCGCGAAGAAGGCGAGTTCATTCCACGGAAGCAGGTAACCGGAAAAACCGAAAGTGAGCGCAAGCCCCAAAAGCCCAATGCCGGTCAGCCAGGTCATCTCGCGAGGTTTGCGATATGCTTGCGTGAAATAGACGGTGAACATGTGCAGGAAAAGAACCAGGATCATCAGGTTGGCCGACCATGAATGGATCGACCGGATCAACCAGCCAAAGGTAACGTTTGATATAATGAATTTGACCGATTCGTACGCGGAGTCCGCCCCCGGACGGTAATACATCAACAGGAGGATGCCGGTCGCGACCTGTACCAGGAAGAGAAATAGGGTGAGTCCGCCGAGGTAGTAAAACATCGAATGGCCATGTTGCGGCACCACCTTGTTTCCCATGTAGGCGGTCAGATCACGGATCTTAAAACGATGATCCAGCCAATCGAACGCGCGCGCCTTGAATGGCGGCTTGTCGGAGAGCTGGGTAACCGGCATCAGGCGACCCCGCTTGAAACAAAGATTTCTTCGCCTACTTCGTTGACAACGAAGGCATCCAGCGGCCGCGGCGGCGGCCCAGCGATGTTTTTCCCGGAGAGATCATAACGGCCATTGTGACAGGCACACCAGAGGACGCCCAAATCGGGGCGATGCTGGACTGTGCAATCGAGATGGGTGCAGGTCGCGGAAAAGGCGCGCAATTCGCCGGAGGGGGTGAGAACGATGATGCCAAGTTTCCTGCCGAAACGGAAGGTCTTCCCCTTTTGTGACTCGGCCTCGACATCGCGCCGGGTGAATGGCAGTTTTACCTGCGTGACTGTTGCTTCGCCGGATTTGGGAGGAACCAGGAAGCGAGCAACTGGATAGAAAACCGCGCCCACAAGCGCCATAGTCCCGGCCGCCAGGAACTTCTCAAGAAATGAGCGGCGCGGCACCTTTTCGTTACTGAAGTTGGCTTTGGTCGATGAACTTTTTTCTTCAGCCATGCGGTTACGTCAAGTTGCGATTTGTCGAGTTACCCGCTAATAGCGCGATCACGCACGATCGTCCGAGTCTGCTCCTTTGTCCGCACTCGGGCTGTCGCTTCGCCCAGATCGGCAGATCAGGCGAGCGCCCAACAGGATCACGACAAGCCCGAAGATCGCGATCACCAGCGGAATCACATACCCTAAAGCAGCATCCATAAAGGCCTCCACGGACACTATCGCTGTGTATCAATCAGTTCGAGAGCGGGTACAATCGCCCACTCCCGCGATCAGTGCTATACGGAGCGCACCGCCTTGATCTACCGAAAACGATGCGATGAATGACTGGTGATACCGCGGGCGATGTCGGTCCTGGACCAAACAAGCGCGGCTTTGGCGGCCCCTACGATGTTCGTTAGGAACGCTAACACAATAAGGACATAATACACCTTGTTTGTCAAGTTGTATTTTGTGGATAGGATGATAAATTTTCGGGGGGGCAGGGACCAGGTGCTCTGGGGACCGATCACTTATTCCCGCGCCGCGGCGTGCAACCGCTTGTCCGGTATGAACCAGACGGTGGCGACAGAGATATAAAGCGCGTCGGAGATCCACTGCTCGATCTGCGCGCAGAGGATAGCG
Organism: Candidatus Zixiibacteriota bacterium; assembly: GCA_023700785.1. GTDB lineage: Bacteria > Zixibacteria > MSB-5A5 > GN15 > FEB-12 > FEB-12. Next base: position 11,638 of record JAMPYH010000029.1, on the reverse strand, counting down.
GCGGCGTATGCCGCGATCGACAACTTCCCCTTCAGATCGTGCTCCATTGACTTCGCCAAACGCGAGCCTGTGCCGTGCTGACAAAGGATAGCTCGCTGAAGCAGCGTGTAGGCGATAGCGGCCATGAGCAGAATGAACCCGTAAGTCGCGGTCGGCCAGGGAGCGGAGTGATTTTCGCCCGGCCAGCCGGTTCCCAGAGAATGTTGTCGGGTTTCTCGCCTGAAACGGTGGTTGGGAAGGCGTCACAGCGGTTTTGGATCCGCTCGGAATCCGACCTACGATCTCATGGCAGTATGTAAAAATGCGATACTTACGCGACGCCGTCGCCGGGCGGGAAGGCGGGGGGCGGTGTCGGTGCGGGAGGATTTGTCGGCATCGCGGCAGTCGAAGTATCAGCGATGACCTGTTTGCGGCAGTGCTTGATCCCCAAGATGATCGCGCCGGCGCCAATGATTGAGATCAGCACGTAGAGAGTGAGTCCAAGATAGGGGATCATAAAGAGCGCATAGGCCGCCAGCAATCCGATAAAAAGCGCGGATTTGCTCATCGGGTGGGATGTCTGCTTGATCCGCCCGACTATCAGATAGCCGATGAGGAAGGCGACGACGATCTTGCCGGAGTAGAGGACGATCGCTCCGGTGATAGAAAGGAAACTGGTGATCGGCAGCATCAGGAGCGAGAAGATCAGGATCAACGCTCCGAACGGCGCGGCTTCGGTGTTGATCACAACCATGCCGGCGATCATGGTCGCCAGGGCGAAGACAAGGACGATCAGGCAAAAGACCAGCAACGCTATCCCCAGGAGTCCCGCGGCAAACGCGACCGAAAAGCGGGTGCGCAGTTGCTTGAAGGATTCTTCGGCGTAGGGGCGGAACAGCCTGAAGACGATTATGCCGAAAAGGAACGCGGCAAAGAGCGAGGAAACGCGAAGAACCAGCGACGTGTAGCGGTCTTCATCTTCCTCCTCCGCCTTTTTGTCCTCAGGCAGCAGCCAGGTTGCGCCTCCGACAATAGTGACACCATCGGCAAGGTCGATCTGCGCTTCGTTGGTCGAGGTGTAGGTCAGTTTCCCCAGGATCACCGCGGGTTTGACGATAGTGATCTGCTCGGCTTTGATCTCGACATCACCGGCGATCACGCCCGAGAGTTCGATCCGGTCGGCGTGGGCTTTCAGGTTTCCTTTGACGGCGCCTTCAAGCCAAACGTCGGCGCCAAACAGCGACAGGTCGCGCTCTATCACCGCGCCGCTGGTCATGGTGATCTCGCGGCCGAATAACAGCGCGGAGCGTCCGACAAATCCGTCGATCTTGACGATCTCGCCGAACGCGCGAAACGCGCCGTCCACTTTGCCGGCATGGCTTATCTCGCGTCCAAAAAGATTGGCCGACTCGGTGACTGTCCCCTGGTTGATTATGCGATAGGAGAAACTCGAGAGGTCGCCGACCACCACCCCCTGCATGTTGAGGCGATTGGCCCAGACATACAGGTCGTCGTCGATCGTCTCAAGATTGGTAACCGAGTAATTGTTGGATTTCTTGAAGGTGGAGGCAATGACCGAGCCGGACAGCGCCAACAAGGCGGCTGTCATCGCGACTATCAGGGTGAGGGTCAGTCGTGATCGTTGCATTGCGTTGGTTGTCGTTACCTGCTCCGTTTAGTTTTCTCTACGGGAGGCACCCGGACAAGTTGCTATGGCGCATCAAAAAAGGCAATCTAAAAGGTTGTCGGGGCCGAACGCCCAAATATATTGGTTCACCATGAAACGGAGACCGGAATAATCGATGGAGCAACCGCTGGTGATAGGTCTGGTGATGCTCGCCGCGTTCGGGTCGGTCGGCGCCCTGTTTGGTCTGCTCTGGAAACAGCGCCCATTTCGCATTCCTGCCTGGCTTCTGGCCGGCGCGGTCCTGATCTCGCTGATCGGCGTCTGGCTGGTTGTGGCGGAGACAGAACGGCTGGAGCATTACGTCGCGCTCCGTGGCTGGACTCAAACCCAGGGGACGATCATCGATTCTCGCGTGATCGGCGTGCGGGCGTTTCGGCCGGAGATCGTCTATCAATATCACGTTGATTCCATCGTCTTCACTGACAGCACCAGTCTCGATCCGCCGAGTTTTGGCGGACGAAACTCCAAGCGCGACGCCGCGGAAGGGGTGGCATCGGAGTATCCGGTCGGCAAAGCGGTGACGATCCATTTCAATCCGAATGATCCGTCAGACTCGCGGCTCAAGATCACCGCGCCATGGTCGGTCTATGGGCAGCTTGGATTCGGGGCGTTCCTCTTTGGCGCTGGTCTATTGCTGATCGCCGGGAGAATTCGCGAAAGCTGACAGGTCAATTCGCCGGATGTTGTGAAGGCTCCGGTTGAGTGAAATCAGATTCCGCTCCCCCGCGTTTGCGTGACTCCATCAAGCCTTTGATCACCAGATAGACCGCCAGGAGTATAAGCGAAAGCGACGCGATGCCATTGAGGATCATCACGGTCGTGATATTTTCCGCCGTGAAATTATTATAGGTCAGCTTCCCCAGCGCCCAGAGGGTGATCACCAGTACAAACAACATCGGCAGAAGCGTGAAGGCGATCCGCTTGCGCGCTTTGTAAAGCCAGACCGAGATGGCGAGTAAGGTCAGGGCGGCAAGCAGTTGATTAGACGCCCCGAAGAGCGTCCAGAAGGCGCGCCAGCCGACATCGAGGGAAGTGGCCACAAAATAGACGGGGACCGCGACAGTGATCAAGGTCGCGGCGATCGCGCCGATCTTGCCGGGCCAGTGGAATATCTCCTGCAGTATATATCTCCCGAGGCGGGTGCAGACATCAAGCGTGTCGAAAACGAAAGTCGAAAAGGCCATCGCGCCAAACGTGATCGCGAACGGCAGATTTTCCTTGCCGATCAGCAGGGTCAGGAAATTGCCGATACCGTTGCCGTAAATGGTCGCCGGGCTGAGGCCGGCGATCTCGCTCGAAGCGACGATCATGATCGTCACCAGTGAGATAAACGCGACAAAGCCTTCGGCCAGCATAGCGCCATAACCAACCGGTCGAATGTGCGACTCCTTGTCGATCTGCTTGCAGGTCGTTCCCGAGCAGACCAGACCATGGAAACCGGAGCAGGCGCCGCAGGCGATCGTTACGAACAGAAACGGAAAAAGCGTACCGGTCGCGCCGCCGATGTCAAACGACCTGAACGCTTCCTGTTTGATCTCGTACCCGCCGAAAAAGATCCCGATCACGCCCAGTCCGAGCGCGAGAAAGAGAATGAATCCGCCGAGATAGCCGCGCGGTTGGAGCAGCGCCCAAACCGGCACCACCGACGCGACCGCGCAGTAAGCAAGGATCAGCAATCCCCAGGTGCGGGCATCGAAAGTCAGCAGGGTTGAGAGCGAAGTACCAAGCCACACGACTCCGAGTGTGGCCGGGACAAAGATGATCGTCAGCAACCAGAGCGGCGGTCTCAGAAAACGCTGGACCAGACCCATCACGACTGACAGAAGCAGATACATGATACTGGCCGCGGCGACCGCGCCGCCGGGGTTAAAATCGACGACAACCGACTTGAGTTCGTCAGGCGCGGTGACAAAACTGGCGGAAGTCATCGCGGTGAACGCGACCGTCACATAGATCAGCGTGATCCAGATGAAGAGCATGATGGCGACGCCGGCGCGCGGACCCATCAGGCTGCGGGTGATGTCGGCGATCGAAGTGCCACCATGCCTGACCGACGCGGTGAGTGAGGAAAAATCATGTACCGCGCCAATGAGCACGACACCCAGACCGATCCAAAGCAGGCATGGGAGCCAGCCAAATGACTGGCAGGCGAGAATGGGGCCGGCGATCGGGCCGGCGGCGGCGATGGCGGAAAAGTGCTGGGGAAAAAGATAGACCATTTTGGTCGGTACAAAATCGATACCGTCGTTGACCTTGTGCGCGGGGGTGACCCGCCGGTCATCGAGGTTCATCTGCCGCGAGACCCAGCCGCCGTACAGGCGGTAGGCCATCATCAGCAAGATCAAAAACGCGACCGCCAAAAGGACCAGATGCATACGGAACTCCGGTTACGCTCATTGCCCGAATATCCGGTAACAATAAACAGGGCATCGGATTGAGGCAAGTATCCGTTTGCTGAAAGAAGACCGCGGCCGCGGCCATAAACCATCCGGCTAATCCGCCGATATTGTTACGGTAGTGCAGGATGCAGCGGCATGAAACTATTCCTCGATAGAAATAAGACCCTCTTACCCCGCCTCGACACGTTCTACTTGCTGACCCGAGTGGTCACGCTGGTTGGACTGTGCTGGTATCTGTTCGTGCAGAATGAGACCAGTCATGGCTGGTTGTCCAACCTGCTCGCCGGTATCTACCTGGTGCACCTCGGTCTTTTTCTCTCGGCGATCCGCGGAAAGTTTGATGTTAAACTGGCGTATCTTTCCTGCATCCTGTTCGATCTGATATTCGTGCCGCTCTTCATTTCGATGACCGGCGGATTGCACTCGTCGTTTTACCTGCTCTATTACCTGATGATCTCAGTCGCCGCCTACCTGCTGACGTTCTGGTTCGCGGTGGCGACGACCGCGATCGCGTCGGTGACGTATATCGTGGTGGTCTGGCCGACTCTGACCATCGCGGGATACTACGATTTCTCGCTTCGGATCGGCATGCTCTGGGCGTTGTTCCTCGGCATTTCGTATGTCGCCGAGTTCCTTCGCCGCTCCGAAGGACGGTTGATGAAGCTGTTCGACACGCTCAACCAGCGGACGGCCGAACTCGAGCGGTCACAAGCTCAACTAGAGATGATCTACGAGAATACCCGTATTCTCGCGGCGATCCTCGATACCGACGGCGTGGTTCGCGAGGTGATGCGGATCATGACCACGACCCTGCAATTCCCGACCTGCGCGGTGGTCTTCCGGGATAAGCGCGGGCAGTTCTACTATCGAGCCCGCTCGGTTGACGGACACCAGTCGCTGCACTTGAAGGCGATGGATGTCGCGGATGACGACCTTATCAGGAAAGTCGCCGACGCGCATGAAGCGATCCGCCTGAAGGAGGTCCGGGAGCGGAACGACTATACGCCGCTCAGCGACACGACCCGCTCGATCATGGTGGTGCCGCTGACGACCCACGGCACAACCAACGGTATTTTGATCGCGGAAGCTCCCGACGCCAGGCAATTGACCGACCGCGAGGAGCAATTCCTGTCGATCCTGGCTCGGTCAACCGCGCTGGCGCTCGAAAACGCCGAACTGCACAAGCGGACCGAGGAACTGACCATCATCGACGAACTGACCGAGACGTACAACTATCGCTATTTCATCCAGAAGTTACAGGAAGAAAAGAAACGCGCCCAGCGTTACGACCTGCCGGTCTCGCTGATTATGGTTGATATTGACTGGTTCAAAAAGTTAAATGACAGCTACGGGCACGAGATCGGGAATGTCGTGCTCAAGGATCTGTCGCGGATCATCAAGCGGTGCATTCGCGACGTGGATATCTTCGCCCGCTACGGCGGCGAGGAGTTTGTGATCATTCTGCCGCAGACCGCGTCCGTTGAGGCGACTATAATCGGCGAACGGATCCGCGAGCAGGTGGAACGAACAGTGATCGAAGCCGGCAACGCGGGCAAGCTCAAGATCACGGTCTCAGTCGGGGTCAGTTCGTTCCCGGAAAACGGCCGCTCACAAGAAGAGTTGGTCTCAGTCGCCGATCAGGCGCTCTATCGCGCCAAGGGATCCGGCAAAAACTCGGTCTGCACGATATGAGGTGGGGAGATGAGGACTGAAATCAATCGCACGGGGAGAATGAAACGTACGATGGCTATGTACCAGCAACTCGGCCAGCTGTTTATCATCGGTTTCCCCGGCGGGACACCGGATAAAGCCTTCCTGAATTTCATCGCCGAGGAGCAGATCGGCGGGGTGATCCTTTTCGCGGACAACTGCGGAACTCACCTCATCGCCCGCCAGAATATTGAGACCATTCGTTCCTGTTACCACACCCATCCGCCGTTTATCGCGATCGACCAGGAAGGCGGCCGGGTTTCGCGTCTCAAAGGAGCGCCGGTCGAGTATCGCTCCGCGCTGGCATACGGCAAGTCCGGAGATATCGAGCATTTTGTGGAAGAGTATTCCCGCGCGGCGGTCTATATGGAGGCATTGGGGATCAATATGAATCTCGCGCCGGTGGCGGATATCCAGATCGATCCGGAGAACAGCTGTATCGCCGACCGGTCATTCGGAACCACGCCGGAACTCGTCGCGAAGTTTGTCGCGGCCTCGGTGACGACCAGCATGAACCATGGATTGATCTCCTGCCTGAAGCATTTCCCCGGATTTGGCGCGGCCAGGAACGACCCGCACCAGCAGACCGCGATCGCGGATTATGATATGTATCTCTGGGAACAGCGGGAGCGGATACCGTTTGTCGCGGGTATCGAAGCGGGCGCGGATATGATCATGACCACGCATATGCGGATCCCGAAACTGGACGGCCAGATCGTCACCGCGTCATCGCGCATTTTGCAGGGAATGGTCCGCGGAGGACTTGGCTTCGACGGCCCGATCATCACCGACGACCTCTGCATGGGTGGCGCGACAGAATTGGGTGATCCGGGTGAACGCACGGTTGCGGCCTTCAACGCCGGACATGACATCCTGTTGTTCGGGCAGAATACTGATGCCTCAATGCAGGCGTTTGATTATTTTGTCGATGCCTGCAAGCGCGGCGAGATCGACCCTGACCGGATCAGGGCGTCTTTGGACCGTGTGGCCGGACTGAAATTCAAGCTCGGACGCTCCGCCTTAAGTTGACCATGCTCCTCAGATCGCTGATCGATCGTTCGCGTCTAACAATCCTGGGATTAAACTCCGGGACATCGGCGGATGGGCTCGACCTGGCGGTGGTCACCATCCCGCGCGATTCTCGCGAACCAGTAACGTTTGTCCACGGCACGCAGCGCGCATACCCCAAAGCCATACGGGAACTGATCCTCCGATCGGCCGATAGCAAGTTTACTTCGCATGAGGAAGTGGTCAGACTCGATTCCATTCTTGGTCAGTTCTATGGCACAACCGCCGCGGCATGCCTCAAGTCGCTTGCGAAAAAACGGATACAGGTTGACGCGATAGCGTCGCACGGGCAGACGGTTCGACATCTTCCCAAAGCGGTCAGACTGGCCGGTTACTCGGCGCATGGGACTCTTCAAATCGGTTCGCCGGCACTCATAGCCGCAATTACCGGCAGAGTCACAGTCGGCGATGTGCGGCAGGCGGATGTCGCGTTGGGGAACGAGGGGGCGCCGATAACGGTCGCGGCGGTGGCGAGACTGTTTGGAGATCAGAAAGAGCCGCGACTGATAGTCAATGTGGGCGGCATGGCGAATTACTTCTACCTCCCCGCGGGTATGCAAAGCGACAACGTGCGCGCCGCCGACTGCGGACCGGGGAATGTGCTTTCCGATCTGCTCTGCCAGAAGTTGTACGGCCGACAGTACGACCGCGACGGCCATCACGCGCGCAAAGGGAAATGCTCCCGGAGATTGATTTCTCTGGTGACCGGTATGAGCTTTTTCCGTTCGGACACGGTCTCAACCGGCCGCGAGCAGTTTGGTACGGACCTGGCAAACCGACTGATACGAGAAGGGAAGCGGCTGAAACTCTCAAAGGATGACCTGCTCGCGTCGGCGGTCGAGATCACCGCGTACGGCATCTGCCGAAACGCTGCCGGACTGGCGCTCAAAGATAGAAAGATCCGGAAGTTATATTTGACCGGCGGCGGAGCATATAACAGTTTCCTGAAAGAGCGGATCGCGGCCGGCTTGAGTTCCATCGAAGTCGGCACGGTTGCCGAACTGGGGATGGATCCATCGCTGACCGAGGCATGCAGCTACGCCGTGATGGGCGCGGCCTGTTTGTGGTCGCAGGCAATGCCGACTCGATTTGGCTCCGGCAAACAGCGAAAGCTGCCGATATTGGGTGCAATTGTCCAACCGCCGGTATAAGAGACTAAGGTCGTAAACAAAGCGCAGGAGCAGGGTGAATAGACTGGTAGGATACAGCGTACGAGCCGCGTTTGGCTTGACTTTGATCGTCGTTTTCTGGAGTTGCGCCACAATTCCGGGAGTAAAAGATGAGACGGTCACCCCCGTGATCCGGGTGCCGTTTGTTCGGGTGTTGATCAGCGACGCGGAGCCGGAGATACGGGCCGCGGCCGATGGCGCGTTCGCCATCGAGTGCCTGCAGGGGGATCGTCAGTCGGTTTTTTATTCCGGCCAGCAGATACGGGTACGGAATCTCGGATTCCGGTTGCGAGTCGAAGATTCGCGCGGCGAATTGATCCAGGAAGATCTGGATGAGGTCAATTTCATTCCGCGGGGCCACAACTCGCATGTGCGGGTGAACGACAAGCGCTACCGCGGTATCCTCAAGGCGATGCCGTACGGTGAGAATGTCCGGCTGGTCAATGTGCTCTATATGGAAGATTACCTGCGGGGCGTCGTTCCACCGGAGATAGGCAAGCGCGAAGAGAATGAGATCGAAGCGATCAAAGCGCAGGCGGTCGCGGCGAGAACGTACGCCATCAAGCATCTTCAGCAATACGGCCAGGAACCGTATGACATGAAGCCGACCGTGATGGATCAGCTGTACGAAGGCATGGATGTTGAGAATAGACTGGTCAACGACGCGATCGACCAGACGGTGGGCGATATCATCATGTACGAAGACGCGTTCATTAACGCCTACTATCATTCCACCTGCGGCGGCATGACCGATGACATCTCGCATGTCTGGGACAAGCCTGAAGCTCCGTATCTCAAGCCGGTGCATGACAGCGCGGCCTGTTCCTGGTCAAAGTATTACAATTGGCGCGAAGAGTACACCGAGCCGCAACTCCGCGGGCGGATCGAACAGTATCTCTCGACTGATCGCGGCCGCCAGATCACGCTCGCGCCGATAACCGATGTGCGGGTTGAGGAACGGACCGCCGGCGGACGGGTCGCCAAGATGCTGGTGCGTACAGAGACTGATAATCATCGCTTTTATAAAGACCGGATCCGCTGGGTTATCGGGCGTACCTCCAACCCCGACCTGATATTGCCGTCCGACCGTTTTGACGTGACGGTCAACCGTGACGCGCAGGATAAGATCACGGGGATCTCATTTATCGGCGGCGGTTACGGGCATGGCGTTGGGATGTGCCAGTGCGGCGCGATCGGTAAGTCGCGCACCGGCTGGACGTTTGACGCCATACTCAAGCACTACTACACGGGCACGACGGTTAAAAAGCTCTATTAGACTACTGTTTTAATTGCTTCCCGCCAAGCGATTTGCGAGATTCTCGCCATGCGCCGGGTTCTGGTTATCCTCTCACTCCTTTGCCTGACTACTTCCGCGGCGGCGGACGACTACCGCTATTGGCTCGGCGGCGGCGGTGGTTTTGGTATGCTCTCCGGCAAATCCGATTTCACCTTCAAGATGGGGCCAACCTTTGGCGCAACCCTTGGCCACAACCTTGGCAGCGGCTGGCTGGTTGAATTGAACGGCAGCCTGATCAGCAGTAAAGAAGAGGAAGTAATGTCCGTGTCTCCCGCGGACACATTGCTGCCTCTGGGTGGTCTGCGCGGCGAGTTCAAGGCGGTGAGAGTCGGCGCGATGGTCAGCCATCTGTTGCGCAAACAGACATCGGCATTCAACATGTCGCTTGGGCTCGGCGGCGGATTGATGGATTGGAAGATCGTAGATGAGTACAATGACACGACGATACGGGTCGAAGGAAACCGCGGCCAGGACGTAGATTACTCCGCGTCCGAGCTGTTTGCGTCGGCCGGAATCAGGTTCTACCTCTTCGCGTCACCCGGCATCTCTTTCCAATTATCGGGCACGGCGGATTATCTGACCGGCGCGGGCGCGGAGTTCGCCGACGCGTTCAACGACAAGCGTGATAAACTGTTCCTCTCAAGCATGCTGTCGCTCAATTTCCATTTTGGCGGCGGACGGAGAAACGAATGGTCGTCCGATTCATCCTGGGAAAAAAGCGGCGCGAGCGAACGACCGAGCAAACTGGCATCGACAGATTCTGATGGTGACGGTGTCGCCGATGAATCGGATCGCTGCCTCGGGACACCGCGCGGGATCGAGGTTGATCGTCTCGGTTGTCCCAAAGACAGCGACGGCGACGGTATCGCGGATGGACTTGACGACTGCCCGCAGACGGAACCGGCGGCTCGCGGGAAAATTGATATCTTCGGCTGTCCGGTTGATTCCGATTTTGACGGCATTCCCGATTATCGCGATGGATGTCCATCGAATCCGGTCGGCGCGCAGGTTGACGCGACCGGTTGTCCGATCGACGGCGACAAAGATGGCGTGCCGGACGGACTCGATGACTGCCCGAATACGCTGGCCGGTATTCCGGTTGACCGACATGGATGTATGGATATGGGGATGTTCGCCAAGCCGATGGTGCTGCATCCGGATTACGAGCCGGGCGGCTTTGAGATCGACAGCCGCACCAAGGCGCGGGTTGAGTCGCTGGCCCGAGCGCTGGCGCTGGTGCCGGAGATGAAACTTGAGATAACCGGTTATACCGATGATATTGGGAACGACGGAGCCAACCAGAAGCTGTCCGAGAAACGAGCCAATCGGATCAAAGATTTCCTGGTGGTCTATGGCGTGTCGGTCGATCGGATCAAGACTTCGGGCCGCGGCGAAGCGAATTTTGTCGCGTCCAATCAGACGGCGGAAGGTCGCGCGAAAAACCGTCGGATCGAGATCGTTTTTCACAAGTAAGTAATCGCGAAGGATAGAGTACGATGGCGTTCGGATATTCCTCCGGAGAGCTGGCCCCCGGTTCGGGCAACCAGTACGCGGTAGTCATTTTTCTGCCGGATCACCTGGATCGGGCGATCGCGCCGATCCGCGAGAGGTATGACCCGGACTACTCAGTGATCGCGTCGCATATCTCGCTGGTTTTCCCCTGCCAGACGCGCAAGCCGTTCGACGAGATCGCGACAACCATCCGCAAAACGATCGCCGGACTGCCGGCATTCACGGTGGAACTAGAATCGATCGGCGATTTCTATCCGGGGTTTCCGCTCATTTATTGGGAGGTCCGCCGCAACGCGGCGATCGACGAATTATACAAGACCCTCTACGCGCAACTTGACCTGGCCCTTCCCATCAAGAACTTCATCCCCCATGTCACGCTGGCCAAGGAAATATCGGACCATCGGGTGGTGCTGGTGAAAGAGAAGATCGTGCCGTACCTGTTCGAGGAATCGTTTCAGGCGGAGACGATCGACCTGATCGCGCCGATCGCCAGCAAGCAATGGGTCTCAGTCCGGACATTCACATTGGCCGGCACGTAAGGCGCGGCGAAGAAGTCATCGCGAGCTTCGCGTTCGGTCTGCCATCTCCTGCCATCGCTGATGGTTTGTTACCGGGCATCGACTCCGCTCAGCCCATTGACTTGGAGCGTACTTCGTGTGAAAACGCGATGGTGTGACCTGGCAGATCTAGTCAGGCGCGGAGATCTCGGCGGGTTCGCGGAGCCTGCCTTCGGGAAGGCCGGGGGCGGGGATCCAGCTTTGACCACGTCCACTCATCGTCGCCCTGAGCGCAGTCGAAGGGTGACGGCAGGTCACTT
>JAMPYH010000028.1 GCA_023700785.1 Candidatus Zixiibacteriota bacterium | reverse complement strand
CGGCTATCGGCCCGCGCAAGCAAGCCGTAACGCGTTTCCGTGGGCGCGACTACCAGTTTGCCGGCGGCAAGGATCTCTGATGCCTGGATCAGAGTCTGAGCTGACGGATCGGCTGCGGAGATCGGTCGGATATCGACGACGGACATGGATATTACCGGGGCTTCTGCACGGCTGTTGAGTCGTTTGCCTGATACAGCGGCTCAGCTTGTTTTGGGGTAACAGTTGCCACCATTACCCAGGCGTTGGTGTAGCCAGCCCCCCGGGCGCGCTGCTGATACAACTCCGCCTCGCCTCGTGTAGTAAACTCCCCGACGCGCAATTTGTAGTACGGCGTTTCATAGTCCAAAGAAACGGGTTGGTCAAATATCTCGTGCGCCACCGCCAGAGCGTGGCGGGCGTCGCTGTAGGTATCGATCATCGCTAATTGCACTCTGAATATTTGGGCTCCAAGGCTATCGCTCGCGAGGCTATCGCCCGACTCGAACATTTTCGCGACCGGAATAAGCCGCGAACGTGTCGAACTGGCGACGCCAAGTTTCGTGGAGTAAGGGATCGTGTCCTGGGGATAACCCAATGGATCCACAGTCCGTACCTTTTGCTCGGTCGGCTTCGGCGAATTTTTCTCTTTGGCATCCTTGGCTTCCAAAGGAAGTCCAACCGCCATCAGCAAGGCCGTTACGGAGGCAAATATGAGATTGCGGCTATAGGTACTTCTTCCAGTCATCACTCTTACTCAAATCTGCCAACAGCTCTTTGACCTGCCCGACTTTTGTCTTATGCGCCACAAACGTGATGTTGTCAGACCTGACCACGACCAGATCGGCCAGACCGATACAGGCGATCAACCCTTCCTGATCGTTATACACGGTGGTTTCGAAGGTATCGATAACGACACTGTCACCGATCAGCACGTTGTTCTCCGAGTCACGGTCTTTGTAGCGTTCCAGCGAATTCCAGCTGCCGATGTCGTCCCAAACGATATCCCCTTTCATCACCAGCACATTATTCGCCTTCTCCAGCACCGCGTAGTCGATGGAGATCGACTGACAACTGTCATACAGCGCCTTTCGCGCTGAGTCTTCGCGCGCGGTGCCTATCGTCTTGCCATACTCGACCAGATGCTTGTACATATCCAGCTGACAGGATGCCAGCGCGCCGAGGATAGCCTTGGCCGACCAGATGAACATGCCGCTGTTCCAGAGATACTGGCGGCTGTAATAATACTCCTGAGCCACAGTCCCTTTTGGCTTTTCGGCGAATTGCGAGACCGAATAGACGTTGGTCTCGCCTTCCTTGCGGTATAGCTCACCCAATTTGATATAGCCGTATGCCGTCTCCGGTCGGGTAGGCGTGATACCAATGGTGATAAGCCGTTCCTCTTTGGACGCGATAGCGGTTCCGTCGTGAAGGATCTGCACCAGTTTTTCGGCGGGGCGAATGAGGTGGTCCGCGGACAGCACCACCATGACCGCGTGGGGATCCTCGCGCAGCAAATGGACCGCCGCGAAACCGATCGCGAGCGCCGTATTTCTGCCGAATGGTTCGGTCAGGATATTGCTTCGCTCGATATTCGGGATCGACTTGAGAATATGCTCGGTCATCGATTCGCCGGCCACGATCCGCATATTCTTTAGAGGGATGAGCGGTGTGACCCGGTCAATGGTCTCCTCGAGCATTGTTTTGTCGGAAGTCAGTTTGAGGAACTGTTTGGGTCGCTGGGCGCGCGAAAGAGGCCAGAACCTCTCCCCTTTTCCGCCTGCCATAATGACACCGTGATTCACCTCGAACCTTTCGTTAAGAACTGCCTAATTGACTGATAATAGTGGAGTTGAGCGGTACAGTCAAGCTATGCTTGAACCGGCCCGTCGGAACCATATGTGCTACTGCAACGTGAACGCCTTTGAAAGGGCGAGTCTAACTCAGATTCGGCGCGTTTAATATGCCCAGCAACAGAGAATTAAACTTCCCCTCCCATGAGTCCGACCGGGAGCCAAGCGCGATCGGGAGTTTTCCGCCGACAATGATCCCCCCCATCTGGCATTTGCCATAAAGCGCCATTCCCTTATAGATGCCGTTTGCGGTCTCAAGATTAGGGGCAACCAATGCGTCGGCCTGACCGGCTACTTGGGAGTTTTTGATCCCTTTGGAGTGCGCCGCTACCATATCTACGGCGCAGTCAAAAGAAAGCGGCCCATCAACTATCGCTCCCTTGATCTGCCCCCGCTCCCACATTTTGGCGATGATCGCCGCTTCCATCGTAACCGGCATTTGGGGATAGATCACTTCTACGGCCGCCAGAAGCGCGATGCGCGGATTGGCAAGACCGATCGAGCTCCCCACGCGTACCAAATTGTCAATCAGGGCGAGTTTGGTTTTCAGGTCCGGCAAAATGTTGACCGCGCCGTCAGTGACCATCAATAGTTTGCTGTACTTCTCAGGTTTCATGACCGCGACATGTGAGACAATCTTGTCTTTCGAGGCAAAACCGGAATCAGGAAGAAACAGCATCTTCAGGAGATCGCCGGTCATGATCCGACCTTTGACAATCAGGTTAATTTTCCCAGCTTGAATCATGTCGCACGTCTTGGCCACAGCTTCGCTGGTATCCGCGATCTCGACAAACTCACCCGGCGGGAACTCGATGGCATGCTCTCCGCAAGCGGCTTCAAACTGATCCTGAGCGCCGATGAGGATCGGCTCAAGCATCCCTTCCTGAGCCATTTTGGCGACTGCCCTGAGCATGTCCGGCTCGGTTGGTGTCACTAACGCCGCTCGGATCTTCTCGCGGCCCGCCTTCTCCTTGGCCCGAACGAATATCTGATCAAATCGGTGGATGTCCGGGATGGTTACTTCCGTCTGCATCGTCAGACCCTCCGGCCGAAGATATTGTTCTGCTTATAGTAGTCCGCGACCAGACAAGCCAGCGCCAGTGACGCTTTTTTGTTGAGCACCGTATCGGTGCGAGAGACCAGCGAGACCGGAACTTTCGCTCCGACGATCACTCCCGCGAAGATGGCTCCGGCAAACTGTATGAGCGCCTTGGAGACAATATTTCCTTCTTCGATGGAATCAACGAGGTAGATGTCGGCGTCGCCTGCCACCACGCCCCCGACATGCTGATATGCGACCGCTTTTTTCGAAGTCGCCATATCCAGCGAGAGCGGCCCCTGCACGACCACATCGGAGAGTTTTTCGAGCGCCATAGGGAGGATCGAGTCCATGTCAGACAGAGTGTGAGGGACTTTTTCGGAGAGTCTGTCAGACGGCGCGGAGAGGGCGACCTTCACCGGCGACAAGCCCAGCGCCCTGCCGACCAACACGGCATTTTCGAGTATCTGAAACTTCTGCTCGACGTCCGGTTTCACCACCATTCCGCCATCGGTGAAATTGAGCAATTTATGATAGCCGGGGATATCAAGGACAGCGCAATGCGACAATGTATTCCTGCCGCGAAGAGAATATTGCTTATCCAGAACAACTTTGAGCAGCGACGATGTCGGCAGGAAGCCTTTCATAATGGCATCGGCTTTCCCCTCGGACGCAAGTCGAGCCGCGTGGTGCGCGGCGGCGTTGACGTTGTTCTCGTCGATGATCTCAAGTTTGTCGATCGGGATCTTGTGCTCGGCCGCCAGCTTCTCGATCATCGACTTATCGCCGACCAGTGTGCCGGAGAGGAAACCCTCAGCCTCGGACTGCGACATAGCGTCGATTACATCGGCATCCTGCGCGGCGGCGACCGCCACACGCGCTTTGCGCCCCGCTCTGGCGATCTCGATCGCCCTGGCGATAAGCTGCTCCGACGAGTGAATTGGTGAAGAGGACATGTAGTACTCGATTGTTTTGAAAGTATAGTGCCGTGCTCCGCATGACAATTGGTTGCAGAGTACGGGCCGCCTATTTGGCTAGTACTGTTTCAACTTCTCCTGCCCCGTCAAATACCGCACTCCCGCCGCCGCCAGCGCCTCCATCTCATATTCCCCAGGTACCGTGATCACTTTCCCCAGGAATGCGATATGCTCCGAAATCTCGTCGATCAATCTCTTCGAGTGCGCCATTCCACCGGTGAGGATGATAGATTCATATCGGCCGCGCAACACGGTGGCCATTGAGCCGATCTCTTTAGCTATTTGATACGCCATGGCGTTGAAATGAAGCAGCGCCTTCTGGTCTCCCGCCTCGATCATCTTCTCAGTTTCGATCAAGTCTGCGACGCCGATGTACGCCACCAACCCGGATTTCTTCGACAACTTGTCGATCAGCTCCTGCTCAGTAAACTTGCCGGAATAGCATAATTTGACCAGTCCGCCGATCGGCAGAGCTCCGGCGCGGTCCGGCGAGAACGGCCCCATCCCCAAGAGCGCATCATTGACATCGATGATTCTCCCCGCCTGCAGTGCCGCCACTGATACACCGCCTCCCATATGGCAGGCGACATAATTGACCTCCTCCAGCTTTTTGCCGACCTTGGCCGCTTCGCGGCGGCACACTTCCTTGATATTGAGCGCGTGCGCCCGGCACTTGCGCGGGATCTCCGGCACACCGGAGATGCGGGCGATCTCGGTGAAATTGTCGGTGGTGATCGGGTCCGATATCAGCGATGGCACGTTAAACCGCTCCGCGAGCGCGCGAGCGATGATCGCGCCAAGGTTCGACGCGTGGTTGGAATACCTCATCGTTCGCAGATCTTCGATCATCTGGTTGGAGATCTCATACGAACCACCCTCGAGCGGTTTGGTCGGCGCGCCGCGACCGACTACCGCTTTCAACTCGCTTGGCTTCAGCCCGAGTCCCGAGATCCAGTGATCGATCTCCCGCATACGCAGATAATACTGGTCGGCGACATTGTGGAACTTCGCGAGTTCCTTCGGATCGTGCCGCACATTGTCTTCGGCAATCTTCTTCTCGCCGTCAAACAGAGCGGCCTTGGTAGAGGTCGATCCCGGATTGATGATAAGCATCAGCAGGGGCATCGTCGTACGTCCTACGCTGATACCGCGGTCAACCGGATATCCCGACCACGCTGAAACGCTTTCAGATTGACCTCCACCAATTTCGGCTTAACCCGCGACTTGATGGTGTCGGTCCAGAGGTCGAGATCAAGCGGCATGTAGTTCGAGAGGACCCCCAACAGGATGGTGTTCACTAAACGCGGATTCCCCAGTTCTCCCGCGATCTTGTCAGCTTCGACGCCGATCACTTTCTTGACGATCTTCCCCATATCCGCGACCGCGTCCTCTGGATAATGATATTGTTTCGACCCGGTCACGATCGCCGGAATGAGCGAAGTACGGGAGAGAATGGCGATGCCATCTCTTTTCAGCCAATTGACCGCCCGGAAACCTTCCGCCTGCTCAAACGCCATCAGGACGTCAACCTGGCCTTCGCCGATCGTCGGAGAATAGACCACCGGCCCGATCCGGACATGCGAGGATACCACGCCGCCTCGCTGGGACATGCCATGGATCTCTGATTTTTTGACATCATATCCCGCGTTCATCGCGGCCTCGGAGAGGATCTCTGAAGCGAGCAGGACCCCCTGGCCGCCAACTCCGACAATCAATATGTTCATCGTTTTAGTCATAGTCACATCCTTACACTTTCACAAACTGGCTCTTGAGGATGATCGCTTCGGGCGGGCAGACCTGCGCGCACAGCGTACAGCCGGTGCAAACCGTTTCATCGATGATCGCCTTCGGGTGGCCATGTTTGTTCGTTTCATGCGATGCTGAGATCGCCGGGCAGGAGATCCGAAAACAGGCGCCGCAAGCGGTGCATAACTCCGCGTCAACCAGATACGGCTCCTCCATAATACGCACAGGCATCAGCACGCACGGCCGATTGGTGATGATCACCGATGGTCCGGGGCGGGCCATCTCCTCTTTGATCATCGCGAGCGCGGCATCAAAATCATACGCGTCAAGCTCGCGAACCGATCCGACTCCCAGCGCGCGACACAGCTCCGGGATCTTTACCGTGTGAGCTTCTTCCCCCATCAGTGTCTTGCCGGTCGCCGGGTGTTGTTGTCCGCCGGTCATGGCGGTGGCGCGATTGTCGAGGATCATCACCGTCACATTGCTTTTGTTGTAAACGGCGTCGAGCAGGCCGGTAATGCCGGAATGCATGAAGGTCGAATCGCCGATCACGGCGACCGTCCCCTTGTCCGAGCCTTTCACTTTTTCCATGCCGATAGCGTTGCCGATCGATGCACCCATGCAGATGCAGGTATCAAGCGCGTTAAGCGGTTCCATCACGCCCAGCGTGTAACAGCCGATATCGCCGGTCACCGCTACACCGAGTTTTTTGAGCGCCATAAACGCGCCGCGGTGCGGACAACCGGGACAGAGTACCGGCGGCCGCGGAAACATGTTCCCCGCGGAATAGACCGGTTCGTCAACGCGGTCCACTATGCCGGCATCCCTGAGACCATGGGCGACCCGCAATGGTGACAGCTCGCCCAGCGCGCCAAAGTACGTCTTCCCTTCAACCTTGAGAAAACCGGCGGCCTTGATCATCTCTTCCCAAAATGGCTCCAACTCTTCGATGATCAGCACCCGGTCGTGCGATTGGACAAACTGCTCGATCTTTTTCATCGGCAGCGGGAAACCCATTCCGAGTTTCAGGTAATCAAGCTCGGGGGCGACTTCCTTCGCGTACTGGTAAGAGACACCGCCGGTAATGATCCCGATCTTCGAGCCATTGCTTTCAACGACATTAAATGGCGTCTCTTCGGCGAAGTGTCTCAGCTTTTCCATTCGCTCCGCCACGACAACATGCCGCTTCCGCGCGTTGGAAGGGATCATGACATACTTGGCGGGGTCTTTTACAAACTTCCTATTCGGTCCCACAACCTTGTCATTCAGTTCGACTATTCCTTTCGCGTGCGAGATACGGGTGGTCATGTGGAGCATGACCGGCGTATCAAACATCTCAGACATCTCGTAGCCGGTCACCAGCATATCTTTGGCTTCCTGGCTCGACGACGGATTGAGCATCGGGACTGCCGCAAATTTGGCGTAAATGCGGTTATCCTGCTCGTTTTGAGAGGAGTGCATCTCAGGATCATCGCATGACACGATCACGAACCCGCCATTGACGCCGGTATAGGCGAAGGTCATGAACGGATCGGCGGCGACATTCAATCCGACATGCTTCATCGTGCAGAGCGCGCGGCCGCCGCCGAACGAGGCGCCGATGGCCACTTCGAACGCGACTTTCTCATTGGGAGACCACTGGGCATATACTTGCGGGAAAAGTTCAGCGAGGGTCTCCAGTATCTCGGTGGACGGGGTTCCGGGATAGGAGGCGGCCAGCGCGACACCCGCTTCATAAGCTCCTCGCGCCACGGCTTCGTTTCCGGACAATAACTCTCTCATATATACTATCTCGTTACCTTGCTGTGAATTCTTTCACAAAAACTACAACAGAAGCGACTGGCTGGCAAGGAGGAAATTGCCGAAAGTTTACTATTTGGTAGATGTTGATTGTCGATGTGGCTTAAGTCGCATGCTCCAACACGAAACGGCCGCTGAGTTAAGCGACTCAGCGGCCGTAGTCTGTCGTTGCAATAGGCTCCAGTTTGAGGCTGCTTACAGCATTGCGGCGACCGCCTGCGCTACCTCGAGCGAGCTGTTTTTCCCGCCCATGTCGTACGTACGGACTTTCCCCTCTTTGATCACCGTGGCGATAGCGGATTCGAGCCTGGCCGCTTTCTCCTTTTCGTTCAGCCAGTCAAACATCAGTTTGACCGTCAGGAGCATCGCGATCGGGTTGACCTTGTACTGTCCGGCGTATTTCGGCGCGGAACCGTGGGTCGGTTCGAAGACGGCGTAGTTGTCTCCGATATTTCCCGACGCCGCGAAGCCGAGTCCCCCAACCAGCTGCGCGCACAGATCCGAAATAATATCGCCAAACATGTTGGAGGTAACGATCACCGAGTAATCAAACGGGTTCTTCAGCAGCCACATGCACATCGCGTCGATATTCGCTTCTTTCAGCTCTATCCCGGGATATTGTTTGGCTACCTCACGCGCCGTGCGAACCATGAGGCCTGAAGTCTCACGAATGACATTCGGCTTTTCGACTATCGTGACATGCGGCCGCCCTTCCTTTTTGGCGAACTCAAACGCGTCACGAATGATATTGCGGCACCCGTCTTTGGTGTTGATGCGCAGTGAGACCGCTATCTCGTTGCCGGGAGTCTTGTCGAAGCGAGCCATCTTCTTGTTATGCTTTTTGACCGCCTCGCGGACCTCGTCGGGGAGCGGAAAGAACTCAACTCCGACGTACAGATCCTCGGTGTTCTCCCTGAAAACGACGATATCGATCCCCTCTTTGTAATTGAGCGGGTTGCCCGCATACCCCTTGCACGGACGAAGATTGGTCCGGAGGTTGAACTCCTGGCGCATCCGGACGATCGGCGACGAGTAAACGAGGTTTTTCCCTTGAAGGTGCGGCGCGAGGGCGCGCTCAGCTTCCTCCTTGGGGAGCGAGGTGATCGCGCCAAAGAGCGCGCAGTCGGTATTGCGGAGCAGGTCGATAGTTCGATCGGGAAGCGGGTTTGCTTCCTTTGACCAGAACTCCCAACCGATATCTCCATGGATGTACTCCGCGTCAAGGCGGACCTTATCAAGCACGATGCGGGCAGCTTCCATCACATCATTGCCGACTCCATCTCCCGGCAGCCAGGCAATTTTGTACTTAGGCATATTCTCTCCTGATCACAATTCTATGGTGAAATTAAATAGATGAGTCGTTCCAAGGTCATTGGTGTAGGGGACGAAGGCGTAATCGACGGTCAGGTTGCGGTGCGTAAAGGACGCTCCGGCGGAAATATTCTTTGAGTCGTAATTGGCCATATAACCCGCGCGGACCGCGAGTTTAGCATCAAGACGAGCCTCGGCGCCCAGATGCGCGTGGAGTTCGTCATCGAGGATGACAAGATCAAGCGCGCCAAGGACGCGCTGATAACGGTACGAGCCGCCAACCCGATAGGTGACCGGCAGAGAAATATCTCGAGAACCGACAATGCCGGTCTTTTCCAGTCGGAAGTCCGAGCCAAGATTGGCGACCGAAGCGCCGAGCGATAACTGCCGCGTCGGCGCAGCCAGCAGGCCGAGGTCGAAATTAAGCGCGGTCCCGCGCCATGCTTCGATCTTCTCAATGAACCATCCAGCGCCGAATCCGGCCGAGATCTTTTCGCTGACACGGTACGCCAGGCCGGCCTTTAACGATATATCGTTGACCTCGGCTATTGCGTCCGGATCGGTGGACGGAATCGACCGGACCTCGATCTCGCCTAAGGATGCGTATCGGATCCCGCCGTGGATCGAAAATCGCCCTTTGAGGGGCGAGACAAAATAGCCGGTCTCAAGGCGGACATTCTCCCAGTATTCGATATGTCCAAAACTGACGCGAAACCTGTCGGCTGAGGAAGCGGCTGCCGGATTATACGGTGGCGCGAACGGATCGCCGCCTATCGACACAAAGGCTCCACCCATCCCCGACGGGCGCGCCCCCGGCTCGATCTTCATCATCGCCAAACCATCAACGGTTTCGGCCATGATCGAAGAGATGCTCAGGAGAACGGCAAGGATAACGCTACTTAGTAGTTTCATGATCGCGCTCAGAATAGGAGGTCAAAGGAGAAGATGTGCTCCGATCCTTCATCGATCCTGTCAGTTGAAAAGGCATAATCGATGGCGAGAGAGTTCTTCGCGAATTTGAACAGGTAGCCGATCCCGCCGGTTACGCGATAGTCGCCGTAACCCGCGCGGAGCGCAAACTGGTCGGTCACCATATATTCGCCGCCGACATGCGGGATGATATTCTGCTTGAGGTTCTTGGTAATATCGGCCGCGAGAAGGAGCTTGCGCTCGAAAAAGCGGGCCGAGGCGCCCAGTCCGATATTGACCGGGACATCATCGTCCTGTTCATACGCGAAAACATCTCCGCCCAGCTCAGCGGGAAGGTTCTCCGTATCCCAGCGATACTTCATCCCAAGCTGCCGCACCGCCAGTCCGACCTGGATATCCTTGACCGGCATCAGGTCGCGCTTCTCGCGATCGACCAATTGATCGATATGGAGCATCAGACCGAAATCGAAGCCGATCGAATATGCCCCCATCTCCGCGAATACCGAGTGCAAATAGTTGAGCTTTACGCCGGCTGAGATGTTGTCCTCGAACTGTTTGGCAAACACGATTGAGAATTGGTGGCTGTGCTGTTGTATCTCGGTTCCGATCGGGACACCGTCACGGTCGCGCGTCGCGACCGATCCGGACCCGGCGTACAGCCAGCTTCCGCCCAGCACCGAGTTTCCGCGCACAGGGAACAGAGCGGTGGCATACCCAAGTTTGCGGTCAAGCTGAAGCGCGCGATAGGAAGACGCGAACAACGGCTGCGGAAGTTTACTTAATCCCGCCGGATTAAACAGGAAGCCCGCGCCGTCATTTGATACACCTATGTAGGCCCCACCCATTGCGGTCGGACGGGCGCCTATCGGGACCTGGAAAAATGCCCCGGCGTAGCCACCCTGGCCTTCTTCCGTCATCGCCGTCGAGGAGAGCAGAAGCACTATCAGTATAGATGTCAATAATCTCTGCATGACTTGCTCTCCTTATGGCACGATCGCCAGTTTGCCCCAGGCCGATTCGCCGTTCCCGTACATGATCCGGAAATAATACACGCCTACCGCGACAACGTCCCCTTTGTCGTTCCGGCCATCCCAGTAGGGTCGCTGATCCTCTGTTGGCCCCGGCGGATATATCCCGGCGTCGAAGAACTGGTTTTCGATCGGCGTCGCGACAAGATTCATCGCGAAATCATATATCTCAAGCGTGACATTGCCGTCGGCCGGAACCGCAAAATGGAACCGGACGCGATCATCCCGATTTGGGCTGAAGGGGACTGGAAACGCGTAGACCTCTTCGGTGGGGTCGGTTCGTATATACAGCTTCTGGTCCGCGAGATCGGCGAGGCTGATGCGGACAGTACCGTCATCGGTACCGGACCAAAGATAACCATCGATGACCTTGGCCGCATAAACCGGCGTGCCGGGAAAAAGCAGGTCTTTCCCCTGCGCGTTTCGGAACGCCACCGTATCGACCGTCGCGCCATCGCCCAACAGATCCCAGCCGGTGATCAAACCATCATCCGTCGGCAGGAAAAGCGTGTCGCCGTGCGCGGCGATATTCCAGGCGAAATTGCGGAAGTAAACAACGTCAAAGCGATACCTGGAGCCTGTTTGCACGTTGTTGGTATCAAATACCGGTACCACTCGACCGACCGAGACGCCATATCCGCCGGATGTGGTCGGCCGACAAGACGCGATAATTCTCGCCGTGTCCGGAGTGAGGTACTGGATCCCAAGCGCTGGAATAAAGTTGCCGATCAGGCCGACGCTTGCCCCCGCCGTGTCATTATTGATGGTCGTCGCAACGGTGTAGGATACAACCAGGTCGGCTTTGAGCGGGTCAAGGTTCGGCGTGTAGACGCGATAAGTGCGGCCACGGTCGCGCGAGAGAGCGATCCCCCGGTTGCCGCCAAACAGCACGGTGTCACCTTTGGTCACCACCGCGTTTACCGTGTCGGTGCTCAGCAGGAGGGTTGTGTCCACTGCGTCGCGGACGATCGCGTTTTGGATCGTATTCGGATCGGTGCCAGTGGCGATGAACTTGATGCCGGTCGGCCCGACAATATAGACATTTTTGAATGGATCCTTCGGCACATTGACCGGAGCGATATCATATACTTCGCCGTTGGCGAGATAATATGACCAGGTTAAGCCGCGGTCTTTGGAAACAGAGACAGTCGGCCTGCCGACACCACCGACCTGGCGGTTGATCGTCCAGAGCGCAAACGAATCGTTGACCAGCGAGACCGTGTCAGTGAAAAGTTGAACACGAATCTGCGTCACTCTTGACGCCGAGGAATCCGGATCAGGAACATAGTGCCGCGCCGAATCTATCGCGCCGGCGGGATCAAGGAAAATGATCGACAGCCCTGAGTCGGTGCCGACGAAAAGAGTATCACCGATCGATTCAAGCGAGTGAGTGATGTTGCGAAGATTGGATGGTCCGGTCACCGCGGAGTCGAGGTAGATCCTCCCCCACGTCGTACCGGTATCACCGCTCACCCATAGACCATCCTCCAGATTCGCGGCGTAAAGCCGATCACGGATAACGGCGAAATCAACGATCTGGTACTGGGAGCCGAGCAGTGTCGGGACAGGATCAAACGTATCACCGTTATCACCCGACACGTACAGGCCCTGTGAGATCGCCAACACTGAATCCGCAAGTCCCAAAAAGAGCTTGCCGCCAAACTCCTGCATCGCAGTCACTCGCGTTCTGAACTGCCCAAAGTCGATCGGGAAGCGAGTCTGGAACGGCCCTCCGGTCGTATGCCCCCGCGTGAGGCCGTTGACTCCGCCAAACCAGGCAAAATTGTTGGCCACGCCAGTACAACTCTCGCAAATGGCGACTTTTTGGATGACGCGGGCGGAAAACTTGTCTGCGGGAGTCAAATATACAAACTGTAGTATCCCCCCCGCGGTGCCGGCCCAGAGATAAAGTGAATCGCCATGCGATGTATCCGCGACGACGGAAAACAGCCTATTCCGCCACCATAACGTGTCGAGACCCTTGTACGCATTCTCGAAATTAAGGGAATCGTCGCGCGTGGCGAAGAGCCGTTGCCAGGTCGTACCGCCATCGGCCGAACCAAGTAACCCTCCGGCGAATGCCGCGGCGAAGACCCAGTCGCGACCCTGGAAGTCCGAAGCTCCACCGATATCGTAAATAGTGCGGAACGGGCCGGTCACATAGGGGATATCGAGCCCGGCTTCGGAGAAATCAAGTTGAGTCCAGGTAGCACCGTCATTATCGGTATAGGTCAGTCCGTCAGAGAACACTTCTTCAAAGCCGTTGACAATCCCGACATGATTTGTCGCGATCCAGAGCCGGGTCCCGGCGGAATAGATGGCGGAGACATCATTTCCGGCCAATCCATTGCTCGTATTGTATAACAGCCAGGTCTGGCCGTTGTCGAAACTGAAATTGACTCCCTGCCCGGTAGCGAACCAGATACCGCCGTTGTGTTCGATGATATCGATCACGACATTGGTCGCGTACGTGGTATCAGGTTCATCGTTGATGTCATAGAAGTGCGCCGGACCGGCGAAGATCATGACCGGGGAAATCAGCAGAACGAAGGCGCTAAGCAGCTTGATCAAAAGGCACCTCGCGACCAAAGTATGTGGGTTGTTCAGAACAGCATCTCCTGCAAGCATCGCTCATGCGGAATCTCCCCACTCACGCGGGTGGCCGCAATCAAGGAATGGAACATACGTGATACACCTCTGAGGCGCAAGGGGATTCAAGGTTCGCGATCTGTCGTGAATAATCCGCGCCAAGTCCAGCCGGAGCAACCTAACAGAGCGCCCGCATGACAGATAGACGTGCCAGGGGCGGTAACAATTCAATTGACAGTCTTCCGTGAGGGGACGTATATACCGAAGAGTTCACTCCAACGTAAGGAAATCCAGACATGCGCCCTGTGGCAATTCTGATCCTGCTTGCGATCACCGCCTTTTTGTCGCTTTTGGTTGGATCCGGGTGTGATGACCTGACGACCGAGATAAACAACAATACATTCTTTGATTCCACTCTGGGCGAGGATTGCCTTCGTTGTCACAGCGATGATGATAACGCGATCAAGCAGCCCAAGGGACAGTGGGTCAATTCGCGGCATGCCTCGGGCGACTTGATCGAAGCTCACGTTGTTTTAAACACCAAAGATCGTCAGACCAACGTCTGCGGCCCGCAATGCCATACCAGTGAAGGGTTTATAGCCTTTACTGGAAGCGGCTCCACTACTCAGCAGCCGGCTCCCTCGGCGATAGATTGCTTCACCTGTCACATGCCACACACGGGCGTGTATGGGTCCTGGCAGCTCGACACGCTACGTGGTCTCGAATCACCGGCCATCCTGAGCGGTAATTTTGATTATGACATGGGAAGTTCAAACATGTGTGTCACCTGCCATCAGGCGGCCAAAATCCCGACCATCACTGCGGGGACATTGACCATCGACCTCGATACTCTTGGCGCCGATGGTCCACATAGCGGCACTCAGGCCCACATGATGATCGGGCAGGGCGGTTTCAGGTTTGCCGCGGGAGCGGTGAATAATTCGCATGCGTCAGTCGCAACCCAGGATGGATGCATGAAATGTCATTTCGGCGTCGGGGTCGGCTATTCGTACGGCGAACATACGTTCCGGCTCGAGGATGATCTGAGCGGAGAACAATATCTGGGCAACTGCAATATTTCAGGTTGCCATCTTGGTTCACCGTTGACCGACTTTGATGGCCGACCCATTCAGGATACAATCAGAATGCTCTCCGACTCGCTGGCCAAACTGATGGTCGCGGCGAATATCCTGACCGGCGATGACGAGGATTCGACAGAATATTACATAGACTCGACCGTGAGCGGCGATGCCGCGCGGATCCTGTTTAACTATCTTTTTGTGAAACAAGACGGCTCGCGGGGAGCGCATAACGCCAAATACGCACGTACACTGCTCCAGGAATCGGTCCAACGATGGGATTCATTGCCCAACGCCTTCTTTACGGCG
>JAMPYH010000027.1 GCA_023700785.1 Candidatus Zixiibacteriota bacterium | reverse complement strand
TCGACCGTGGAGAGCTGCTCTTCGAGCACGTCGGTGATCTCGGTCTCGATGACATTCGGGCTGGCGCCTCGATAGAATGTCGATATCGAGACGATAGGCGGGTCGATATCGGGATATTCTCGAACCGGCAGACGGCTGAACGCCACCGCTCCGAGCAGGATAATGATCAGACTGAAGACCAGCGCCAGTACCGGCCGCTGGATCGATATCTCGGATAACTTCACTGAGCGCCTCCCTGCATTGCCACCGCCTGAGTCGCCTGCTGTGGGATCGGCATCACCTTGGCCCCTTCAAACAACTTCTGGTGCCCCGCGCTGACCACAGTTTGTCCAGCCTCGAGACCGGAGAGGATCTCGACAGATTCCGGCTGGCGACTCCCGATCTGAACCTGCGTCCGCGTGACCGTGCTGTCCGGCTTCACCACAAAAACCAGCATCTGGTCCCCTTCGGCGAAGATCGCTTCATCCGGCACCACCAACGCGTTCTCACGCGAACTCAGCACCGCCGCGATATTGGCGGACATCCCGGGACGAAATCGAAGGCCGGGATTGTCAACATGCGCGATGATCCGGGCGCTGCGCGTGGCGGCATCGACTACCGGTTCGATAACTTCGATCGTCCCTTTCAGCTTTTCCCCGGGATAGGCCGTAGTGGAAACTTCGACGACCGCTTTGTACTTTAACAGCGAATAAAATCGCTCCGGCGCGGCGAAGGAGACTTTGAGCTCCGCCAATTGCGCGATGTTGGTGATCGACGTACCGGCTCGAAGGAACGCGCCCGGGCTGACATTGCGCGCTCCTACCACGCCGTCAAACGGCGCGCAGATGCGGGTCTTTTCGAGACGCGCCTTGGCGTACGCGACATTTGCTTCGGCCACTTTGAGATTCGCCAAAGCGTTGTCATGCTCTTGCGGAGCGACCGCGCCGCGGTCGGACAGAGACTTTACGCGCTCGTAGGTCACCTTTTGCTGTTCACTGAGCGCCTCGGCTCGCGCGAGTTCCGCTTTTAATTGAGAATCGTCTAACTGGGCGATAAGCTGTCCCTTGCGGATATGCGCACCCTCGTGAAAGGGGATATCCATCGCCAGCGCGTCGATCTCGGAGACGATAGTCACCGCGTCGATAGCCTCGATCGTGCCGACTGCCTCAAATTGATCGACCACCGTACTCGACGTAACAGTCGCGGTCTCTACCGGCATTGGCGGCGGGGTGAATCCACCCGCGGCCTGATCGCCGGAACAACCGACAAGCCCAAGCAACGCGGCGGTAGAAAGAAGAAGGATCGATCTGACCAGGGATAGCTGCTTCACACAAAACCTCAAAGTTACGCTTCTTATGTTTCTATATTCTGACTCTGTTGGACTTTGCCCGGACCACCAAGCAGAGAAAAGATATACGGTCCGAAAGAGGGAATGTTTCCCCTCCATAATCGCTAAACGAGGGTTCCGGTTCCCTAATATAGACGTATTGCCACCATAATGTTACTACAGCCCGGCCGGCCCAATCACAAGCGGGTCACATCCCCACGAACGCGGTCTTTGTCTTCGTCCAAGTTACTGCGATGCAAGGTCTGAGCGCCCTCGTGTTACACCTTCGTGAGTACCGAGGAACTAACCTGTATTTTGGCCTCCCGTTACCCCCTTTTGACATTTGAGGGGATCAATCGTATGTTCAGTTGGCATCACGGAACAGAACCCAAAACCAGCAGCGCCATTCCGCAGACCGATTCATCATGACCGGCGACCCGAATTCACATTTCCCGACAACCCGTTTTAGCGCGGTGAAGGGGATACGCAATGCGGACGCGGAGACTCGCCGCAGAAGCTGGGACGCGCTTATCGCGGTTTATTGGCGGCCGTCCTATAAGTATGTCCGGATCCGCTGGAAACTTGATCCGGAGCAAGCGCAGGACGCTATCCAGTCATTTTTTCTGACAGCTTTCGAGAAGCAATTTCTCGCCGATTTTGACCCATCCATGGCGCGCTTTAGAACTTATCTGCGAATCTGTCTTGATCGCTTTATCATGAAACAGCAGCAGTCGTCAGAACGGCTCAAGCGCGGCGGAGATATCGAACATTTGTCGCTCGATTTCGCGTCGGCGGATTCCGAGCTGAATCGCCTTGCGGCGTCGGCGACAGAGCGACCGGATCAGCTGTTCGATCAGGAGTGGGTGCGGAGTATCCTGGTGCTTTCTATACACAAGTTCAGGGCGACTTGCGTGGAGCAAGAGAAAGAGATCTACTTCACGCTCTTCGAGAGGTACGATCTTGGCGATGACACTTCTCTCACCTACGCACAGCTGGGTGAGCAGTTCGCGCTCAGTGTGGAAACTGTCACCAATTATCTCGCCTGGGCGCGCAGGCAATTCAGACAGATAGTCCTGGAGACGATTGCCGAGTTGACCGGCAACGAAGTAGAGTATCGCGAGGAAGTGCTCGCCGTTTTGGGGATAAAACTGACGTGACCGATCTCTCCGACAAAAAACTGGAACGGCTGAGATCTCTGGTCGAAGAACCCGACCTGAGCGGAACAAAATATCGGATGATCGAGAAGATCGCCTCAGGTGGGATGGGGTCGGTTTATCTGGTCAAAGATACTGAACTTGACCGCAAAGTCGCGCTCAAAGTCCTGACTGTGCCGGATAGTTCCGGCCAGATGGCGCAGCGGATGATCCGCGAGGCCAAAGTGATCGCGCAATTGGAGCATCCGGCAATCGTCCCGATCCATGATGTCGGTCTGCTTCCTGACGGCCGGGTCTTCTATATAATGAAGTATGTCGAGGGGGTGACGCTGGCACGCTTTCGCGAGCAGCACTTGTCTATCCCGGATCTGATCCGGCTCTTTCAGCGGGTAGTGGATGCTGTCGCGTTTGTGCACTCAAGGTCTATCCTGCATCGGGATCTCAAGCCATCCAATATCATGGTTGGTTCTTTCGGCGAAGTTCTTGTCATGGATTTCGGCCTGGCTGTAGCCTGTGCGCACAAAGCTGAGAACCAAACACCGACGTCCGCTCAAGCTCCGAACGCCAATCTCGAAAACACTGCTTCTGGGGCGGTCATGGGGACTCCGGCATATATGTCGCCGGAGCAGGCTTCCGCCGACCGTGCTTCGGTCGATCAACGTTCCGACATTTATTCGTTGGGCGCGGTACTTTATTACCTGCTCACGCAAAAGCACCCGTCGTTTTCACCTACCGGCGAACTGATCCACCCGCGTCAAATTAACCGCGAAATCTCCCGCCGCATCGAAGCGATCTGCCTTCAGTGCATGAGTCAGTCAAGGGAATCGCGATATCAATCGGCGGAAGCGCTTTCGCGCGATCTGGTCCGGTATCTGGACGACGAGCCGGTGGATGCTTACCGGGAGCGAGCGTGGGAGGTCGCGACCCGCTGGGCGGCGCGCAACAAAGTGATTTTGCTTATCTTGGCCGGCTATTTAGTTGTGCGGTACCTGGTATTTTTCTTCCTGCAGGTCTAAAGGATCTCCGCGCGACGGGTAACAGTAGTGTGAAGAGACAATCGAAGAAACAATATCAGAAGGAGTTATGTCATGTCCAAACCGTTGCTCGGCTTGATCTTTGGCGCGATCCTCGGCTGTCTTGACGGCCTCACCGCGCTCTTCACACCGGAAGCCGCCCCGATGATCACCGGGATCGTGATCGGATCGACAATCAAAGGCGTGATCGCGGGGATCATCATCGGCTTTGTCGCGAAAAAGTACAACTCATTGCCGATCGGGCTCGTAGTTGGTTTAGGAGTTGGCGCGCTGCTGGCGTTTGCCATTGCGGCGATGCCGGACGAATCCGGAAACCACTACTGGCTCGAGATCATGATCCCGGGGTCGCTGGTCGGACTGATCCTCGGATTTATTACTCAGAAATATGGCCGGGCTCAAACCAGAACCGCATAACAATTGCAGGAGTCTCTAAAGGAGAGTTCACTATGGCAAAACCTGTCGTGCATTTTGAGATCGCCGGCCGCGATGGCGGTAAGACGCGCGAGTTCTACGGCAAGATGTTCAACTGGGAGTATGAGATGTTTGGCGGCGGCGATTATGGCCTGGTCAAGGCCGCGTCCGAATCCAACGCCATCGGCGGCGGTGTGAGTACGGTGCCGCCGGGCATGGCTCCCTATATCACTTTTTATATCCAGGTCGAGGATCTTCAGGCCAGCCTCGCCAAGGCGGAGACGCTTGGCGGCAAGACTGTCCTCCCCCCGACACCGATCCCCGGCATGGGAGCGTTCGCCTGGTTCTCTGATCCTGACGGCAATGTCGTGGGGATCTACAAGCACGGCGAGTAGCTCGCTTCGATTTAGGATAACAACAGCGGGCCGGTCTTTGCCGGCCCGTTTTGTTAGCCGACTATCAGCCGAAAGCCTTTCCCATGTATCCCCATGATCTCCACGCGCGGGTCATCCTTGAAATACTTCCGCAGGCGCGAGACAAAGACATCCATACTTCGCCCGCTGAAATAGCTGTCGTCCCCCCAGATCTTTTTGAGGGCGACATCCCGCTCGAGCGTTTCATTCATATGCAGGCAAAGCATCCTTAGCAGTTCAGCCTCCTTGGGCGTCAATTTGTACTGCTTCTCTTTGTAGCGAAGCAGTTGACGAGTGGCATCGAACTGGTAGCCCCCGATCTCAAACTGCGAGACGGTGGAGTCGTCTTTGCTTTTTCCTCCCGCCCGTTTCAGGATCGCCTGGATGCGCAGCAGCAGTTCCTCGATCGAGAACGGCTTGGTGAGATAATCGTCACAGCCGATCTTGAACCCTTCGATCTTGTCTTCTTTAAGCGATTTTGCCGTGAGGAATATCAGCGGCGTCTGGTCGTCGGTGGCGCGGACCTCGCGGGCAAAGGTGAAGCCGTCCTTTTTCGGCATCATGACATCAACCAAACAGAGGTCGAAGCGCCCCCCGCGGTATGCGGCCGAACCATCCTCGCCGTTCGCGCAGAGCGTGACCGCGTACCCCTGCATTTGCAGATGCTCCTGCAGGATCAAGCCGAGATTTGCGTCATCTTCAAGCAGCAATATCCGCGCGCTCACAGGCTCTGCTCCGGCGTATCAACCACGGGGAACCAGATCTCGACCTGCGTTCCTTGGCCAAAGCGCGAATCGATCCGGATGCGGCCGGACATCGCGTCAACCATCAGTTTGACATAGGCAAGTCCCAGGCCGAATCCCTTGACATCATGTACATTCCCCGACGGCACCCGGTAAAACTTCTCAAAGACCTGCCTGAGATCTTTCTCCTTGATCCCCACACCCTGATCCTCGATCCGGAGAACAATACCGTTGTCTCCGTTGCGGCTGCTGATCTTGATCTGTGGTTTCTCCGGAGAATACTTATTGGCGTTGTCGAGCAGATTGCTGATCACATTGGCCACATGCAGCGGGTCCGCCTTTATCGTGTGCCGTTCCGCCAGGAGGTCGCTGGTTAACTGCCCATTCCGATGCTCGACATGCAGGCTCAGATGTTCCGCCGCCCGACGCACCATCTCATGCAGATCAACATCGACCAGATGCAACTCATAATCCCCTTCTTCCAGTACCGCCATCTGGAGGATCTTATCCACCTGGTTCCGCATCCGGTGGTTTTCATCGAGGATCATCTTTCCATACCGCGCGATCTGTTCATCGGTCGCGCGATCCGACTTGAGCAGCGCCTCGGCGGCGAGGTTGACGGTGGATATCGGCGTCTTGAACTCATGCGTCATGTTATTGATGAAATCGACCGTCAGCTCGGCAAACCGGCGCTGGCGGACGATCGTCCGGATCGTGTACGCGAAACAGAGCGTGATGATCAGCATGAAGACGGTGGTGGCGATCAACAGCGGCGTCACCTGCTGCCAGATGAAGGATCGCTCCTCCGGAAAAAAGACAACCAGATCATTCGGCGCGGCGAAAATATCATTGGGAAAGAGACGGGTTCTCAGCGGCGATCGGATCAATTCCTCGCGATAGACCGCCGGCTGCACCAGATGCGGGGTTCCGATCGGTGATAGAACGCCGAACGCGCAGGCCAGGTCTATGCCGGACTCTTTAAGCGACGCGGAGAGGATGGAATCAAGTTTCGCCGGATCAACGCGCCGCTCGATCGGCTCCGTTTCGGCGAAGATCAGGTTGTCGG
Source organism: Candidatus Zixiibacteriota bacterium (assembly GCA_023700785.1). GTDB lineage: Bacteria > Zixibacteria > MSB-5A5 > GN15 > FEB-12 > FEB-12. The sequence goes on along the minus strand of JAMPYH010000027.1, from coordinate 8,603 downwards.
CGACACGTCGAACCATATCCTGCTTCAGGTCAAGCTGCACCGATGTCGGCGGAAGTTTCATATTAAACGTGCTGTCAACATGCATCACGACAGTCGCGCTGTCGTTGGCGTACTTGAACATGTAGCTGTAGCCGCCAACCGCGGTGTCGCAGAGTTCGATCCGATAGTCGCCCGGAAGTTTGACCGTATCGACCAGCGTCGTGTCTCGGCCGGTGACAGTTGAGAATGCCATCACCCGGACATGTTGTTTGGCCGGAACACGGTAGCGGATGGCGTTTTCTTCAAGTTCAACGTCGGCGGATGGATTGCGCAATTTCCTGAATACGATAGCCGAATCGGTCAGCGGTTTGGATCCGAGCCACTCGCCTGATCTCCTACTGGCGCTGGAGCTGACCAGCGCCTCTTCAAAAGTGACGATCGTTCGCCCCGATGAATCGCGCGTCGCGACCTGCGTCCCCATCGTGATCATCATCCGTCGCGCGGTTTCGCCGGTCTCCAGCTTCTGGGCGGCGGCATTCAGCGCGGCCAGCACGTTGCGCTGAAACGCCTGCTCCTCGAGCTCGCGCGCGTTGCTGATCAACAACGACTGCACCATCACCAGCCCCGCCAGGGCGATGATGATAAGCGCGATGATCACGCTGACGATATGTCGCGACAGTTTCATGTGCCTAATATACGCGCGAACGGCGCAAATGCCACGCCGTTAACATCTCTTAACATCCTGTAACAGTACTTAACTACGCCCGGTGAAACAGCCGCCCTACCTTGCCTCGTACACGGAGACATAGCAGGAGGAACAGAATGCTCAAGACAATTGGATGGTTACTCCTTTCGCTGGCCTGCGCCGGACTGGTCGGCCGGACCTTCGCGGGTGACGAAAAGCCTAAACAGCAGACGCGGATGCTCAGTGCCGGCTCGGAACTTTGGATGCTTCCCGAGGTTGGCGCGGTGGCGGTGGTCAAAGACGGCAAGCTGATGTTCGAGATGGTCTCCCCGGCGGAATCCCGCCCTAAAGGGTACGAGTCGGTGGATATCAAGCAGGGGGATCTGATCATGATGGCGAACGGCAAAAAGATCACCGGCGCGAAAGATATTCAGGCGATGTATGACTCGCTCGCCATCGGTGCTGAGCTAAAACTCGGGATCCGCCGCGGCGAGGAGATGCTGATCGCCGCGATCAAAAAGGCCGATCCCGCGACTCTCCCCCAACGGCGAATGGTGATCAAGGGAGACGGTCCCGGCGCCGGCCAGGGATGGGCGTCCAGGCAGGAACATGCCATCGAGATCGATGACAACGCCAGGGATGTCACGCCGATCAATGGCGCGGGAATGATCATCGGTACGCTGGAAAAGGATATCGTCGTCCTGGCGATGCTTCCCAGCGCGAAAGATATCCTCGGTGATGCCGCCATCCAGAAAGGGGACAAGATCATCGCCCTCCAGGGAACCCCGGTAACCTCTGTAGAGAAATTCGCGTCAGATTACGAAGCGATCAAGATCGGCGAGCCGGTCACCATCACAGTGAACCATGCCGGCAAAGAGTTAAAAGCATCGTTCACCAAACCGGAAGCGGTCTTCCGAACCATCATGAAGAAAGACTAAACCCGCCATGCGTCGACTGCTTATGCTCTGCTCCACTCTGGCGATATTGGCCGCGTCGCTCGCGCCAAGCTCATTCGGTCAGGCGACCGCGGCGTTTAACCAGCGCGATGATCAGTATCGGCTGCTTGGGCTTAAGCGGGCCAAAGAGTCGTATGAACTACTGAAGTCGGAGTTTGATCGGCAGAAATCTCTCTTTGACCGGCAGTTGATCACCCAGCAGGAATTAGATATCGCCAGGAGCCGTCTCAGCGACGCCGAGGTCAACTACCAGCAGTCGCTGTTGGCAGTGCTATTCGAGGAGCAGTATATCTCGGTCCGGTCGGCGGTCAAGTACTACGCCAAAGATGGTACGCGGCGGGTACGCATCACGCTGGAGAACGCTTCTGGCGGGAGCGCGGAGTTCCAGAAACTGCTGAATATCGAGGATGAGCTGTTTCGGTCGCTCCAGCCGGATGTCATCCCCAACGTCTATGTCTCGATCCTGAACGACCAGGGAGCCATCATCGGACAACCGTACGAAGCAAAGATCCCGGAGCTCAAGCATGGCGCTCCACAATCGGTTGACTTCACGTTGCTTCAGGATCTGGATGCCGTCTCGGTCTATCTGATTTACGGCAACGGCTCCCAGCGGACGATGAAGATCTTCCTGCAGAAAGACGCGTCCTCCAATAAAGTCGCCGTGCAATCCGAGCAATTCTCCCAGGAAGTGGAACTCGGGAAAGCCGCGACCTTTGACTTGACGCTCGAACTTTTCAGCGGCGTCGGAAATACGTTCAGCCTCGAAGTCGCCAATCTTCCTCGCGCTGTCGGGAGATTTTTCAAAGACCCGGCCGGAGCGGCGCGGTTGAGCCAGGTGAAATTCACTGAGTCCACCCATACCAAGCGCGCGGCGCTGGAGATATCGCTGCCGGATCGCCCCAGCGACGAAGTCGTAATGGATCTGCCGGTCGAGTTCTATGTGGTGGTGATCCCGCATGACCGTCTGGCTGATTTCAAGGAGTTCCAGACCCGCGTATGGACCCAGCAGGAACTTGAGGCGCATGATGTCGGCTTTGTCCGGCTCGAAGTAATGCCCCGCGGCAAAGGAAAACTGCTGGTTCGTTCAACCCAGTTATTTCACGCCATTCACGATGATGAATCGGTGTCGTTTACGGTCGATTGCGTCAACGAGGGGAGCAATCGACTGGATAATATCGAGGTCAAAGCGGATGTCCCGCTCAACTGGACCAAGGCGGTAGAGCCGACGAGTCTTACGTCGCTGGCGATCGGCGAAGAAGGGAGGGTGACCTGCACGTTTACCCCGCCCGACGATATCGCCGCGGGTAAATACGAAGTACGGTTGCGCAGTTCGGGGATGTCCGCCGGTCAGCCGGTGGTCGGCGAAGACAAGACGGTCACCATCGAGATACTGCCGTCGAGCAATATTTTCGGCATCGCGCTGGTCGTGCTGTTGATCCTCGGGCTGGTCGCTGCGGTAGTGGTGTTTGGCATTCGGTTATCACGCAAATAAGATAGAGAGGTGAGAGATGATGCTTGAAGTTCCCGGGGCGGCAATGCTGGAAGCGGTCACCTTGACCAAACGGTACGAAGATGGTGTGCTCGCGCTCGACCATGTCTCATTCGCGGTGAAGCCAGGCCAGATCTTCGCCATGCTCGGCGCCAACGGCGCGGGGAAAACCACGGCGATCAATCTGTTCCTCAATTTCATTGAGCCGACCGACGGCGAAGCGAGGATCGACGGTATCGTCACTCACAAGGAGCCGTTGCTGGCCAAACAGCGGGTCGCCTATGTCTCGGAAAACGTGATGCTCTACCCGAATTTCACCGCCGTACAAAACCTCGATTACTTCGCGCGGCTGGGCGGCAAGACCGGCTACACCAAAGACGATTACCGCAGCGTGCTGTTGCGCGTCGGACTTTCCGAGGACGCGCACAACAAGCGGCTCAAAGGATTTTCCAAAGGGATGCGCCAGAAGTGCGGTATCGCTATCGCTATTCTCAAGGACGCGCCCGCGATCCTGCTGGATGAACCAACCTCGGGTCTCGACCCGAAAGCCGGTTTTGAGTTCCAGCAATTGCTGGACTCGCTGCGAACGGAAGGGAAAGCGATCCTGATGTCCACTCACGACATCTTCCGCGCCAAAGAAGTCGCGGATATCATCGCCATCATGAACAACGGACGGATCGTGATGCAGGAGCCGGCCTCTCGCCTGCTCGGCCAGGATCTCGAACGGCTCTATATGCAGTACATGGCCGGGCACACCGCCGCCGAAGCGGTAGCGTAGGAGGCGATGATGCTTCGCACGATCATAGAAAAAGAGATACGAGATATTATCGGTTCGAGCAAATTCGCCATCTCGTTCGGCGTCTGCGCGGCCCTGATCCTTCTTTGCTTCGTTACCGGCGCGGTCAACTACAAGACCAGCCAGGCGCAATATGAAGCCGCCAAAGCGGAGAATCTCCGCCAGATGGAGGGACTGACCGACTGGTTCTCCGTCCAACAGCATAGGATCTTCCTGCCGCCGCACCCGCTGGCATCGTTGGTCAGCGGCGTGTCGAACGACATCGGCCGCACCACCGAAGTCCGCGGTCGTGGCGAATTGAACGCCGACGGCAGTCGGTATGCCGAAGATCCGGTCTATGCGGTCTTCCGTTTTCTCGATCTGGAGTTCCTTTTCCAGGTGGTCCTTTCGCTGTTGGCGATCTTGCTCGGATACGACGCTATCAGCGGCGAAAAGGAGCGCGGGACTTTGCGCCTGTCATTTTCCAACGGTCTTCCAAGGGCTACGTATATCCTCGGCAAACTGATCGGTTCCTTCCTGGCGCTGATAGTGCCGCTGCTGCTGGCGCTCGCCATCGGGAGCCTGATCTACCCGATCTTGGGCGTGCCGCTGTCCGGCATCGACTGGCTGCGGCTCGCGTTGATCATCCTTGCCGGACTGCTTTTTGTCGGCGCGTTCCTCACGCTTTCGGTGATGGTCTCCGCGTTCACTCAGCGAACATCCTCGTCCTTCCTGGTATTGCTCGTGGTCTGGATCGGCGCGGTGCTGATCATCCCCCGCGCGTCGGTTCTGCTCGCGGGACGAATGGTGGATGTACCATCCGTTGACGAGCTGGCCTCACAAAAGGCGCGGCTGGCGTCGCAATTGATGGAAGAAGACCGGACCAGGATGAGCGAATTCAACACTCCGCCCGCGGCTCCGGGGGAAGATTTTGAGCCGGACAAGATGCTCAAGCTGTTCAACACTTTCATGGATTCACTGGCGGATGCCCGCGACAAGCAGATGGCGGAATTCGGCGGGCGGTTGAATGAGGATCGCGCCAACAAACAGCAGGCGCAGGAGCGCCTGGCCTTCTCGATCGCGCGCGTCTCGCCATCGGCTTCATTCGCGCTCGCGACCAGCGCCCTTGCCGGAACCGACATGTTCCTTAAAGAACATTATCGGGATCAGACCATGGACTATCAGCAGGAATACGGCAAGTTCATGAAGGAGAAGACCGGCCTGAATCCCGGCGGACGCATGGTGATCATGCTCCGCGACGATAACGAAAACGAAAAGCCGAAAGAGATCGATCCGTCGGAGATGCCGGCATTCAAGTATGCTCCTCCCGCGTTCGCGGAGTCATTCGGCCGGGCGATCTTTGATCTGGGGCTGCTCGCGTTTTTCAATCTCTTATTCTTCACCGGGTCGGTATTCGGATTTCTCAGGTACGATGTACGCTAGGAGGCGACGATGTTTGGCATACTGGTACAAAAAGAACTCAAAGCGATCCTGCTGAGCCCGAAATTCGCCGTCACTTTCGGCATCTGCGCGTTCCTGCTTCTGCTGTCTGTCTTTATCGGCATATCCGAATACAACGCGTCGGTCAAACAGTACGACACCGGCAAACAGCTCGCCGACCAGCAATTGCGCGAACAAAGCTCATTTCGGATGATCCAGACCAAGGCCTTCCGCCGACCCGATCCGATGCAGATATTTGTCTCGGGGTTGACCTACGACCTTGGCCGTTGGGCCGGCATCAATCAGATATCGTCTCCCCGTCTGCGGAGCAGCGCCTACTCCGAAGATCCGATCTTCGCGGTCTTCCGCTTTGTTGATCTTGCCTTTGTGGTGACGGTGGTGCTGTCGCTGTTGGCGGTACTGTTTACGTACGACGCCGTCTGCGGCGAACGGGAGTCGGGCACTCTTCCACTGGTCTTTTCCAACGCGGTGCCGCGCGCGCAATACCTGCTCGCCAAAGGGATCGGCGCGTGGATCGGCCTCGTGGTACCAGTGGTGCTCGCACTTCTGCTCTGTATGCTGATGGTCATTCTCGCCGGCGTGCCAATGACCGGAGAGCATTGGTTGAGAACCGGACTGCTGATGCTGATCTCGCTTCTGTTTTTTACATCGTTCATGGTCATCGGCTTGTTTATCTCCGCTCTCACCCGCCGTTCGAGTGTGTCGTTCCTGGTATCGCTGGTGGTTTGGGTGGCGTTTGTGCTGATCATTCCGCGGGCCGGTGTCATCGCCGCGGGGCAGATCGTGCGTGTCCCAAGCGTGGCCGAGATCCAGGGACAGCGCGACGCCTTCGCCCGTGACCGGTGGAATCTCTTTCGCCAGGATCTGGACAGCCTGTTCGAGAATCGCCGCGGAGCGGAGCCGGATTCAATGACCGAAGAAGCGATGTGGACGCATATGCAGACGCAGGATTCGATGCGCCGCGCGATCGAGCTGGATATCAACGCGTTCGAGGCCAAGTTGTACGAAGATCTGTCGCGGCGGAGAAATGTCCAGGAACGGCTGGCTTTCTCGCTCTCCCGCGTCTCTCCCGCGTCGGCGTTTCAATTGGCGGCGATGTCGCTTGCCGGTACCGACCTCGATCTAAAACGTCGCTATGAAGACGGCCTGATGATTTTCCGCACTCAATTTGTCGATTACGCCAATAAGAAAACGGAAGATTCTCCCGGAGGCTTCCAGATATCTTTTTCTTCGGATAAGGGGATGTCTATCGGGACACCGCGAAGTAAAGCGCAACTTGACCTGACCGACATGCCGACCTTCGTGCCACCGGTACAACAGATCGGCGCGACTGTTGAGGGTCTGCTGGTCGATGCCGGCTTGCTTACGCTGTACAGTCTGCTTGCCTTTGCCGGGGCGTTTGTCGCGTTCCTTCGCTACGACGTCAGATAGCCTTTATTAGCTCTGGCTCAAGCGCGCATGATGCATGTCATTCGCGCTTTTTCATCTGCAAACCAACCGGGCGACAGTCATTTCAGCCATTCTTTGACCCGATCCAATTCAGACTGCGCCCGTTCGTAGTCATCCTTTCGGCCAATATCGAGCCAGAAACCATCGTAGGGGTACTGCATCACCGGTTCGTTTTTGTCGAGCAGTGTAAGCACAAGCTCGTCAAACCCGAACGGCCGGCCATCGGGAACATATTTGAGAAGTTCACGTGAAAAGACATAGACTCCCATCGAGACCGCGAACTGGTAATCCGGCTTTTCCGAAAACTGCACGACGCGGCCTTCGGCCGAAGATTCCAGAACGCCAAAGTCGATCTTCTCGGTGCGAATATAGGTCGCGATAGTCAGCATCGCGCGTGTGCGCAGATGATAGTCGTACAGTGTGCGGACATCGATATCGGTCAGGACATCGCCGTTGGCGACAATAAAGTGCTCGGGGAGTGATGCGATCAACTTGATCGGCGCGACGGTTGAAAGCGGTGTCTCTTCGGCGGAATAGGTGATTTTCATCCCCAGTCGAGAGCCGTCTCCCAGCACCGCCATTATCAAGTGCGCCAGGTGATTCACGGCGATATGCGCGCGAGAGACTCCGGATTTGTTCAGCTGACGAAGCAGGATCTCGATGATCGGCGTGTCGCCGACCGGCACCAGCGGCTTCGGGATATCCGAGGTGTAGGGCTGAAGGCGGGTTCCCTTTCCACCCGCAAGTATGACTGCTTCGAGATTCATGCGGAGATCAGATCATGTATTGATCGGGTTTGTACATTGCCAGATTCTCAGGAACGGTAAGCCAATCGAATGTACGGCGCAGTCCGTCGTCAAGCGACACTTTCGGGCTCCAACCAAGTTTGGTCAGCGCCTGGCCGTTGTCGCAGACCAGCCGCATCACTTCGGATTGGGTTGGCCGGATCCGCTGTTGATCGGTGGCAATAGAGATGTTCCTTCCGGAGAGCGCGATAAGCTTGTCGGCGAGATCGCCGATCGAGATGCCGCTGCCGGAGCCGATATTGATCAGTTCGCCCTCAAGTTTAGGCGTGTCGGCCGCGAGTAAAAAGGCGCGAACCGTATCCTCAACATACGTCAGATCCCGCACCGGCTCTCGTGAGCCGAGCCGGAGTGAATCCGCTCCATTGGCGAGCTGGGTGATGATGGTCGGGATGATCGCGCGCGCCGACTGGCGAGGACCGTAGGTGTTGAACGGGCGAAGCGTCACGACCGGCAATCCAAACGACCGATGGTACGCGTCGGCCATTTGATCCGCGCCGATCTTGGACGCCGCATACGGCGACTGCCCGACCAACGGATGCTTTTCGTCCATCGGCACATACGCGGCCGTGCCGTACACTTCGGATGTCGAGGTATGAATGACGCGGCTGACATCCGATTCCAGCGATGCCTGCAACAGGTTTAACGTCCCTCGAATATTGGTCTCGACATAGCTGTCCGGTGAACGATATGAATACGGAATGGCAATGAGTGACGCGAGGTGAAAGACCGTCTGAATGCCGACCAGCGATTGCTTCACGCGATGCGGGTCGCGGATATCGCCGGGAAATATCTCGATCTGCTCCCGGAGATCCCGCTCGCTCTGCTCGAGCCAGCCGAACTGTCCGAGGGAGTTGTACAGAACGAACGCGCGGACATCGGCCCCGGCACGCACCAGCGCCTCGGTCAAATGCGAGCCGATGAATCCATCGGCGCCGGTTACCAGTACTCGCGTTCCCTCTAACGACATGACCGCCTACATTCGTTGAAGCAGGGCTTCGGCTTC
>JAMPYH010000309.1 GCA_023700785.1 Candidatus Zixiibacteriota bacterium | reverse complement strand
CCACTACCCCCTCAAGATAGCGTGTCTACCAATTTCACCACTTCCGCGATATTCTCTGTTCTGGTCAGGACTACTGGCCACCGCCAGACGGTGGTGTGGTCGGAGGGGTTTGCGTACCGCCGGAACCTTCGGTCGGAAGTCCGCCCGGATTCTGGCCCGTCCCCTGCTGTTGCTGCTGGCGCTGCTGTTCTTCCTGCGCCTGGCGAGTGACCGCCGACTCAGCCCCTTCAGCCGGTACCCCGGTGACACCGGCGCGATCCTGCGCGGACATCACCGAGAGGAAGATGCACATCACCATAAACGCTACCGCCAGAACGGTGGTCGCCTTGGATAGGAACGTAGCCGCGCCGCGGCCGCCAAAGACCGCCGACGAGAGCCCGCCGCCAAACGCGGATCCGGCCAGACCTTCACCCTTACTTGACTGCATCAGCACCACTAATATCAGCGCGACACAGATGATCACATGCACGACGATCAATGCTACAAACAACGGACAACCTCCAGCTTATGCTGCGTTTATGATCCCAATGAACTCGTCAGCCTTTAACGACGCTCCGCCGACCAGGCCGCCGTCGATATCCGGCTGCTCGAACAATCCTCTGGCGTTATCGGCCTTTACCGATCCGCCGTAGAGGATCGGAAGTTTCGCGGCGGCATCTTGGTTGATTCCGCTGACCCGCTCGCGAATGAACCGATGTACCGCCTGCGCCATCGCCGGCGTCGCGGTCCGACCGGTGCCGATCGCCCAGACCGGCTCATATGCCAAAACTAGCTTACCAAGTTCTACGGCGCCGAACCCGGCCAGCACACCATCGATCTGAGTGCCGACAACTTGTTCCGTCTGACCTGCTTCTCGCTCGGTCAGTGTTTCTCCGATGCAAATAATCGGGGTAAGTCCTGCAGAGAGCGCCGCTTTGGCTTTGCGGTTGATCAAATTATCGGACTCGGCATGATACTGCCGCCGCTCCGAGTGGCCCAGTATAACGAAGCTAACTCCAAGTGTCAAGAGCATCTCCGCCGAGACCTCTCCCGTGAATGCCCCCTTCGGATGCTCCGACATGTCCTGCCCGCCAACCCGTATATGACTTCCCTTCAACAGGTTACAGGCGGCTTCCAGCGACGTGAACGGCGGACAAACTACCACTGTCGCACGGTCGTTTTGGGACTTCCCCTCAAGTAATCCTTTCAGCAACGCTTCGGTCTCCGCGACCGTGCAGTGCATCTTCCAGTTGCCGGCAACTATCTTCTGGCGCATCTCAGAACGCGCCTACCTGCGACAGATCGGTCAATGCCGCCACACCCGGAAGTTCTTTTCCTTCGAGGAACTCAAGCGATGCTCCGCCGCCGGTTGAGACATGGGTCAGCTTTTCGTCAAGACCCGACTCCGCGACCGCCGCCGCCGAATCTCCGCCGCCGACTATTGTCACCGCGCCGGAACTCTGCGTCAGGTCCGCCAGAAGTTTCCCAATGGCGAATGTCCCTTTGGCAAACGGCGTATGCTCAAACACCCCCATCGGTCCGTTCCAGACGATCGTCTTGGCTTCACGAAGTTCGTCCTGGAAGAACATGATCGACTTCGGCCCGATATCAAGTCCCTTCCAGCCGTCAGGGATCCTCTCCACCGGCACGACCTCCGTCTCCGCTGTATCCGAGATCTCTTTCGCGATCACGATATCGATCGGGAAGATCAGTTTGACTTTCGCCGCCTGGGCTTTGCTGATCGTCTCGCGCGCCAGTTCAACTTTGTCCTTTTCGACCAGCGAATCGCCCGTCTGGTAACCCATCGCTTTGGCAAACGTAAAGACCATTCCGCCGCCGATCACCAGAATATCAACTTTATCGAGCAGGTTCTGGATGACATCGATCTTGCCGGATATCTTGGCGCCGCCAAGGATCGCCGCGAACGGTCGTTTTGGACTCTTGACCGCATTGCCGAGATACTGCAGTTCCTTCTCCATCAAGTACCCGGCGACCGACTGCTTGAAGAATCGCGTCACTCCTTCGGTTGACGCGTGCGCGCGATGCGCCGAGCCGAATGCGTCATTCACATAGATATCCGCCAACGACGCGAGCTTTTTGGCGAATTCAGGGTCGTTTTTCTCTTCCTCTTTGTGGAAGCGAAGATTCTCCAGCACCAGCAGGTCGCCGTTTTTCATCTTGTCAACCATGTTGGCGGCTTCGGGTCCGATACAATCCTCGGCAAACCCGACCGACTTTCGCATCAGCTCTCCCAGGTGATTCGCGACCGGACGAAGCGAAAACTCCGGCATCGGTTTCCCGCCCGGTCTCCCCAGATGTGAGCAGGCGATCACCTTGCCGCCATCAGCGACGATCTTGTTTATCGTCGGCAACGCCTCCCGGATCCGCCGATCATCGGTGATCCGCTGCTGGTCGTCGAAAGGAACGTTGAAATCGACCCGGAGCAGAACCCTCTGCCCGCGAAAATTGATATCGCGCACCGAAACCTTATTCATAGCCTCGTTCCTTTCCGCCTACATCCGCGCCAGCATATCGACCATGCGAACCGAGAACCCCCACTCGTTGTCGTACCAGCCGAAAACTTTCGCGAATTTGCCGTTGCACATCGTCAGCGCGGAATCAAACACGCATCCCGCCGGATTGCCGACCACGTCGGCCGACACGATCGGTTCATCGCAATACTCCAGATTCTCGGAAAGCGGACCGGCCGACGCCGCCTTTTTGAACGCCGCGTTGATCGCCTCCTTGGTGGCATCCCTCTCCAGCTCCACCGCGAAATCGGTCAGCGAGCAGTCCGGAGTCGGGACACGGATCGCGATACCGTCGAGTTTCCCTTTCATCACGGGAAGCACCTCGGAGATCGCCTTGGCCGCGCCGGTCGTGGTCGGCACCATCGAGAGCGCCGCCGCGCGAGCGCGCCGAAGATCCTTGTGCGGTGAATCGACTATCCGCTGATCCGCGGTGTACGAGTGGATCGTCGTCATAAATCCGCGCACGATCCCAAAATTATCCAGCAGCACCTTCACCATCGGCGCCAGACAGTTGGTGGTACAGGAGCCTATTGAAATGAT
>JAMPYH010000308.1 GCA_023700785.1 Candidatus Zixiibacteriota bacterium | reverse complement strand
GTTCAGGTTGAGGTCGATGATTATGAGATCAGGCCGAAGTTCCTGCGCCTTGGTAAATATCTCGTCAGAGCGAATAGCTTTAATACCCTCGGCATCCATCCCATCAAGCACGGACATGATCTTGGACGTAAAGATCATATTGTTGACGGCAATCAACACCTTCTTGTTTTGCATAAGTGACATACCCCTCAGGGATCTCCTTGTCTGTTGGCAAGCCTCCCATTCGACAGTCTTAATATACTGCTTTGTACGTGAGAATCAAAGAGTCGGAGCAAAGAAAAGGAGAGCATCCGGACAGGAGTGCGGTAAGTCGTTGCAATATAAAACTGTAATTCGGGGAAAAGATTTCCGCGCAACTTCAGGATCGCGCTTTGGGGGAGCTTTTTAGTTGATTGCCGCGCCCAAGCAGCGTAACTGGCTTGGATGAAACGAACTAAGATACTTGCCACTTATGGCCCCGCGATCGCGAGCGAGAGGATGCTCACGAAGCTGGTTGACGCGGGCGTAAACGCTTTTCGTGTCAACTGCTCGCATGGGATGGCCGAAGATTTTTCGGAGGCGGTCCGCCTGATCCGTAAAGCGACGAACAAAAGCCGCTTTCCTGTCGGGATCCTGTTTGATATCAGCGGCCCCAAGCTCCGCCTCGACCGATTCACCGGCGATTTCCCGGCAAAGGCGGGGGAAAAGATCACGCTGACAACCGGCAGATCGAATCTCGCCAAACGCGAGATCGCGGTGAATCATCCGGGGATAATCGCGTCGATAAAACCGGGCGAGAGGATCTTTATCGATGATGGCGTGATCGGGCTGGTGGCGGAACAGGTATCCAACGGCCGCGCGCTGTTGCGACTGCTCAACGCGGGAACGCTGCTTCCGGGGAAGGGGATCAATCTTCCTGATTCAGATATCCAGATACCGACGATCGGCGCGAAAGATAAACAGGATATCGCGACCGCGGTTACGTGCGGCGCGGATTTTATCGCGCTGTCGTTTGTGCGGTCAGCATCGGATGTGGAACAGGTCCGAAAACTGGTAACAAGATCCGGCGGAAGCCAGAAGCTGATAGCGAAACTCGAGAAGCGGGAAGCGATCAACGCGCTTGAGGACGTGATGGATGTCTCCGATGGTGTGATGATCGCGCGCGGCGATCTGGGAGTGGAACTTCCACCGGAACAACTTCCCAATCTCCAGAAGCGGATAGTCGAGCTGGCGAATCTGCATAGACAGCCGGTGATCGTGGCGACGCAAATGCTGGAGTCGATGCGTTTTTCGCCGCGGCCGACGAGGGCGGAAGTGAATGATGTCGCGTCGGCGGTGTTCGACCATGCCGATGCCGTGATGCTCTCCGCGGAGACCGCGACCGGCACATATCCGCTGGAGACGGTGAAGATGATGGCGGCGGTGATCGAGTCGAGCGAACAGCGGAGAGAGGCGACAACCGGGCCGCGCGTCCGGATGCTGACCGACCGGATCGAACCGTACCTGGTGTCGCAGATGGTCGGGAGTGTGAGCGACGACAGTGTGATCAAGATGATCTTTGCCTTTACCACATCGGGATTTACGGCGGAACTGATCTCGAATCTGTTCCCGCGCCAGCCGATCGCGGCGCTGGTCTCCGACAAAAAAGTGATGCGCCAGCTCTCATTGATCCGGTCGGTTCTTCCGATATATGTGGAGCAACCCGGCTCGTTCGACGCGTTGACGAAGATCGTCAATCGGGTGAGCCGACAGTATCAACTGGCAACCAAAGGACAGCATGTGATCATCACGGGAGGCGCGCCGTTCGGGACCACGATGGGGACGAACTTCCTGATGATCCACGAGGTGGAGTAATGCGACCGAACATCGGAACTCTGGTGCTGACACTCAGCATCTGCCTGGCGCTCGCCGCGCCGGCGCAGGACGCGCAACCGGCCAAAGCGACCAAATCGATCGCCATCACGTTCAATGAACTTCCCGCGGCGGAAGCATTTGGCGAAGTACATCCCGAGGCGATCAATTTCCAGATCCTTGCCGCGCTGAAAAAACATGGCGTCAAAGCGGCCGGCTTTGTGGTGGGAGATAACCTGGAGAATCATTACGACCTGATCGGGCAGTGGCTCAACGACGGCCACATGATCGGGAGTATGACGTTCAACTATGAGGATCTGAACGAGGTCGGCTTCGCCAAGTTTATCGAGGAGATCGCCTGGGGGGCGGATGAACTTGAGACGATGCTCGAATCGTTCGGCCAGAAAAAGCGATATTTCCGCTATCCGTTTTTGCACTACGGGATCGACAAGGAATCCAAACGACAGGTAAAGGGATATCTCGAGAGCCAGGGGATCACGGTGGCGCACGCGACCGTTTGTCCGGATGATCATATGTACAACTCAGCGCTGAACAAGCTCGGTAAGATACTTGACTCGGCGCAGTACGTCTGGGCGCGGGACGAATATTTCAATCATCTGTTTGATGAACTGGAACGGGCGGAGTTTGTCTCGGAAGATCTTGAGGGGCGCCAGGTGCGTCAGATACTGATGCTCCAGGCGAATAGGTTGAACGCGATATTCCTCGATGAATTGTTGACGGCGATAGAAGAGGCGGGATACAAATTCATTCCGCTGGATGCCGCGTTGAAGGATAATGTCTATGCGCAGGGGGAGAATTACTACGGTCTGCGGGGTATCGGCTATCTTGATATGCTGGCGCAGGAGGAAGAGGCGGAATAATCGACTGCGACCTCCGCAAACTCAGAGCGGCGCGGTAACGCGCCGCTTTTTTGTGCATGGACCACTACACCGAGCGAGTCTCCTGTGTGAAGATCGTGCTAGGAATGCGAGTTTCGCCTCGCCGCACGCAGAAAGTCATTGACACGCCAGCCCACATTGGCTATGTATTCGGTGCGGGGCTAGTAAAACCTATAGTCCGGGAGTCTCGTATGCGTAACAAATTCCTTGTATTATCTCCTATTTTGGTCCTATTTTGTGTGGTAACGGCGCTGGGTGCTAAAATGTACCCACCCGTTGAACCGCCACCGGGACTATACTACGACAAGTTTCTCTGGGTGAGATTT
>JAMPYH010000026.1 GCA_023700785.1 Candidatus Zixiibacteriota bacterium | reverse complement strand
TTCATCTGACCATAAGTGCGACAACGACTTATACGGCGCCGGCCGCTTGGCCGCTGAAAGGTGAGATCGACCTTTCCTCGGGTTTCGGCGATTACCGGTCGGGCCGTTTCCATGCCGGCCTGGACCTGCGCACCGGCGGAGTCCCCGGCAAGGAGCTTTACGCACCGGTCTCCGGGTATGTCTCCAGAATTCGCATGTCCTACACTGGATACGGCAAAGGGCTCTATTTTGTCGGCTCTGACGGATACCTCTATGTCTTTGGGCATTTGCAGGGGTTCAACCCGGAGCTCGATAAATTGATCCGGGCGCGGCAAGTCGAGGCGAAACGGTATTTTGTCGATGTCGAATTCCCCGCGGACTCGATCCCGATCAAACAGGGGGAGCATCTCGCGTTCACCGGACAGACCGGCGCCGGCGCGCCGCACCTTCATTTTGAGAAACGTACACTTGGGAATATCCCGCTCAATCCGCTGACCCATGGTTTTGCCCTTAAGGACAAGGTCAAGCCGAGCATTACCCGTGTCGGGTTCAAATTAACGGACGATCACTCATTGCTGTCCGACGGAACGCGCAAAATGTTTCTCGACGCGAAGGTACCAGGCAAGGCCGGGGTATTCCGTCTCGACACGGTCCCCTATTTCAACTCGCCGTTTGGGATCCTCGTGGATTGTTATGACCGCATGCGCGACGGCGGCATGCGCCAGGCGGTCTATAAGCTTCAGCTTTTCGTTGACCAAACACTGTATTACCAGGTCTTGCTGGATTCGAGCGACTACGCCACGACCGACGCCGCCAATCTGGTCTATGATCACTCGGAAGCTCTGGATGGCGAGCCGCGAGTGCGTCGGCTATTTCATCAGATAGGGAACGAGTTCGCCGGGTCGCAGAAGTTTGGATCGCATGCGGGGATCATCGGCAATGATGACAGCTTGAGCTATGGGAAACATGCGGTGAGGATCCTCGCGGAGGACGCGTTCGGCAACAAGGCCGAAGCAAGGTTTGCCTTCATCTGGGGGCCGAGCGGCGATCTCTATCCGTTTGACTCAACTCGAGTCACCAGTGACACGACTGTCGAGTATCATTTCACGGCAAGCGACGCCGCGCTGGTCATGGATATCGACTCGATAGCGGTACATCTCAATCGCGGACTGCGATGGGCGAGACCGCCGTCAGTTAAACTGAGTCGTCTGGATGAACGGCGACTGGTCGCGCGTGTCACCGGTGTGGACCAACGCCAGTTGGTCCTTCGCCTGGATTATGTTACCAAAGAGAGGTGCCGCATCTGGGACAACCCGTTTAACGGTGTGCTCCAGCGGGGGATCATCGCGCCGGTGGTGACACATGAGCTGACAGAGGATGGGATGATCGTCAGGGGTGAATTGTCCGGCCGGGTGGCATTTGACGGGGAGGTCGATCTGTACCTCCGGGACAGTTTGCTGGGGACCGAGCGAACCACGCGATATTTCAATATGAACAGATACGCCGTCCTGGTTCCGCCACGGCCGGAGTACGCGCGGATCGATCGGATCGAGTTTCGTTTCACATCGGAGTTGCCGACCACTCCGGGAGTCGAAGATTCAATCATGATAGTTCGGATCGGCGGAAGCGATTCGGTTCGGGTCGCCGTCGATACATTACTCGAAATACGGGCTGACCGGGCGGACCTTTATGCGCCGCGCTTTGTGGAGCTCAGGAGACACCGGATCGCGAACCAGGAGGCGCTGAAACTAGCGTCGGACCATTACGAGTTGCTCCCCGAGGATCTGCTGGTAAAGTCAAATCTCGATCTACACTATAAGGCGGTAATGACAGGCACCCGAGATCGGCAGACCGGCCTCTGCTGGCTGGACAAAAAGACTGATAAGTGGGTTTGGATCCAGAAGGAGAATGACCTCGCGGGGAACCTGCGGGGGGAGACCAGGGGAGGCGGATCATTCGCGGCGGTCTTTGATTACGATCCGCCGACCGTATCAGGGCTGAATGTCGCTCCGCAACAGACCATTCGCGACCTATCGCCGAAGTTCACGTTCAAACTGTCGGACGACCTGTCGGGGATAGAGGATGATAGGAGCATCCTGATCAAGCTTGACGGACAGTGGCAGATCCCCGAATATGACCCTGAAGCGGGCGTCTGCCAGTTCGCGCCCGACGGACCCCTAACGATCGGCGAGCATCACTTGTCGATCGAGATCAAAGATCGAGCCGGTAACGAGGCACAACAATATTTGAAATTCAAGATAGCGGCGCCACGACCGCCGCGACCCAAGAGACCGTAGATGTTTTTTCCGATCAAGGACGACAATCCCACTTTTCGCACGCCCTTTCTGACGATATTCCTGATCGCGGCGAATACGCTGATCTTTCTCTATTCAAAGTTCATCGTACCGGAGGGCTTTGAGTATTTCCTCGTCTCGTACGGATTCATCCCCATGCGATTCTTCGAGGGATCAAATATGGCGGAGGTGTACGGTGTGGCGCTGGAGTCGCCCATTCTGCTGACACCGTTTTCCTCGATGTTCCTGCATGGCGGGTGGATGCATCTCATCGGCAACATGCTGGTGCTCTGGATATACGGGAACAATATCGAAGACTACCTCGGGCCGGTCAAATTCCTGATCTTCTATCTGGTGGCCGGGATCGCGGCGGTCGCGCTGTATTCGGTGGTCAATCTCGATTCCGCGATCCCGCTGGTTGGAGCATCGGGAGCGATCGCCGGCGTGATGGGGGCCTACATGGTGCTTCATCCGCGGGCAGAGATAACCGTGCTGATCATTTTCTTCTTTATTCAGTTTGTGGTGTTACCCGCGAAAGTTGTGTTGGGGATCTGGTTTGGACTGCAGTTGCTCATGTCGGTGATGGGGTCCAGTTCGGGAGGGGGGATCGCGTTCCTGGCGCATGTCGGCGGCTTTGTGTTTGGCTATATCATCTTCAGGATCATAGTTTCGATCTGGGGGAGACATACTCCGTCAGGCGATCGGCAACGGATCTATAAGATGAACTGGTGAACTTCAATCGCGCAGGCAACGTGGGTTGGTCACAAAGCACTCAGCTGAAAGCATGCTATCCGCGCAGCCGCATACATCTGCGTCATAACAACTTATGAACGTTTTCGTTGACTTGGCGCAGTTGAAGCGGTAGGACAACGGCATCATGCGGTGGGCGACAAACTGGATAACCGCTTGACGTATAAGATTGACGCGGCCTATATTGAGTTTGTGAAAAATGTAACAGACTCCGCCGTGGCCGCCTGACGGTTTCTCTGATAGGAGCAGATTCATGCTAATTACTAAACAACAAGCCCTCGACTACCACTCTCTTGGAAAGCGGGGGAAGATCGAAGTTAATCCAACCAAACCGTGCGTGACGCAGCTCGATCTGTCGCTGGCGTACACGCCGGGTGTGGCGCAACCCTGCCTTGAGATCCACAAGAATCCCGCTGACGTTTATAAATATACCGCCAAAGGGAACCTGGTCGCGGTCGTCTCCAATGGTACCGCGGTGCTCGGACTGGGTGATATCGGCGCCGCCGCGGGCAAGCCGGTCATGGAAGGGAAGGGAGTTCTTTTCAAAAGATTCGCGGATATTGACGTGTTCGATATCGAACTGGACACGCACAGCGCCGATGAAGTGATCCGTTGCTGCCAGATACTCGAACCGACTTTCGGCGGGATAAATCTCGAGGACATCAAGGCGCCGGAGTGCTTTATCATCGAAGAGACGCTGAAGAAGACGATGCATATCCCGGTCTTCCATGACGACCAGCACGGGACAGCGATCATCTCGGGAGCGGCGCTGATCAACGCCCTTGAGATAGTGAAAAAGGATATCGGCAAAGTTCGCGTCGTCTATTCCGGCGCGGGGGCGGCGGGAATAGCCTGCGCCAAGCTCTACGTCTCGCTCGGCGTGAAGCCGGAAAACATGTTGATGGTGGACTCGAAGGGAGTACTCTGGGAAGGGCGCGAGGACTTCAGTTCGAATAAATACAAAGAGTACTTTGTACGGAAGACCAATTGTCGATCGCTTGCCGACGCGATGAAGGACGCCGACGTGTTTGTAGGCGTTTCGGTGAAAGATATGGTGACGAAAGAGATGGTGAAGTCGATGGGGCGCGACCCGATCATCTTCGCCATGGCCAACCCGGATCCGGAGATCACCTATCCGGACGCGATAGAGGCGCGCAAGGATCTGATCATGGCGACCGGCCGCTCAGATTATCCCAACCAGGTCAACAATGTGCTCGGCTTCCCGTTCATTTTCCGGGGCGCGCTGGATGTGCACGCGACCGCGATCAATGAAGAGATGAAGATCGCGGCGGTGCATTCGCTGGCCAATCTGGCGAAGGAAGATGTGCCGGAGGAAGTGGCCCGCGCCTATGGCGTGGATCATTTCAAATTTGGACGGGAGTATATCATCCCGAAGCCGTTTGACCCGCGCATCCTGATATGGGAATCATCGGCAGTCGCCGAAGCCGCCATCAAGACCGGAGTCGCCCGCAATCCGATCGATATCGAAAAGTACAAACATGATCTCGGCATGCGGATCGGCAAGGGACGCATCATCATGTCGGTGATGCACGAAAAAGCTCGCCAGGACCCGAAGCGGATCGTCTTTCCCGAAGGGAACTCTCGCCGCATACTCCGTGCCGCGCATATCGTGCAAGAGCAGGGAATTGGCCGGCCGATCGTGCTGGGAGATCCGGTCGAGATCGGCGCGGTCGCGGCCGCCAATGATATAGAACTGGATAATATCAAGATCATCAACCCGATCGAGTCGGAAAAACGGGCCACGTACGCCAGACGCTTCGCGGAAATGCGCCAGCGCAAAGGAGTGACCGCCGACAAGTCCGCGGCGATCATGGAAGATCGCACCTATTTCGGCATGATGATGCTCGAGATGGGAGATTGCGACGCGGTGCTGTCCGGCGTGACCTCGGAGTATCCGAGTACGATCCGTCCGGCGTTGCAGATAATCAAACTGCAGCCCGGCATCAAGCGGGTCTCGGGGATGTTCGCGATGATCCAGAAGGACAAGGTCTATATGTTCGCCGACACGACGGTGAATGTCAATCCGACCGCGGAAGAGCTGGCCGAGATCGCGATACTCTCGTCACGTGTGGCGCGTGCGTTCAATATTGAGCCGCGCATCGCGATGCTGTCGTTCTCGAACTTTGGGTCGGCGCCTTATCCGGAGTCGGAGAAGGTTGCCAGAGCGACGCAGATCGTCCACCAGCGCGCTCCCGAGCTGATGGTTGACGGCGAGATCCAGGCGGACGCCGCGGTAATGCCGGAGTTTGTCGAGCGGTACTTTCCGTTCTCAACGCTCAAGGAAGAGGCCAATGTGTTTATCTTCCCGGATCTTGGTTCGGCAAATATCGCCTATAAGCTGCTGCAGAGAATCGGCGGCTTAATGGCGGTTGGCCCGATCCTGATGGGTCTTTCAAAGCCGGTACATGTGCTGCACCGCACGCTCGATGTCAACGAGATCGTTGACATGGCGGCTGTGGCCGTAGTTGACGCGCAAGTCGCTCCTTCACACCGCTAATTGGTTCAGACCAAGTGCCGTGGCTATAGCAGGTCACGGCACTTTTCTATTCTGGAACAGATTTCCCAATAACCCGGACTCTCCTTTCCGATAACTTTATCTCCTGCGTCCTGGTCCAGAAATCGCCGCTGCTTTATCTCCTTATGAATTAACAGTTTAACAGTCGCGCACGACTTCGGCATAGCCGTTGCTTAATACGGCGACGGAGAAATAGCATCATGCGGAGACGTGTGTGACAAACGAGAAAACAAAGCCAGAAGAAGCCGCGCAGCCACAAGCTGAGGCCGCGGCCCCGAAAGCATCCAAGCCGGGGATGATGAAGAAGCTGATGCCGATCCTTCTGTTCGGCGTTGGCGGCTTGGTCCTGCTTGGGTCTGCTGTCGTGGTCACGTTGTTTTTGCTCGGTACTGAACCGGCCGCTGATCCCACGAAGACCAACGACGACACGGCCGCCACATCAGCCACCGACCCGGTATCGCCCGCGGTCGCTAAAGTTGATTCCACCGATGATGATATCGCCTCCGATGATTCGCTGGACGCCGCGGCCGACAGTGCCGAAGCAGCCGCCGAATTGACAAGAAATATCGCCGCCATGGCTGACGCGATGGCGGATCATGACGATCTGGAGTCGGGAGCATCACTTCCGCAGGAAGATTCCCTTGAGGCGGCAGATTGGCTGACCGCTGAAAAGCAAAAGCTGGCGCAACGGGAGACGGAACTTGCCGCGCGCGAGAAGGAACTCCAGAAGAAGGACTATGAAGTTTCCCAGAAGATACTCAAGGTTGAGCAAGTGTCGGCTGACCGAGTGACCAACCTGGCGAAATTATATGACGGCATGGAATCTGACGCGGTTGCCAAGATCATGGCGAACCTTGAAGATGACCTGGTGGTGGCGATCATCCCGAGAATGAAGCAGAAAAACGCTTCGACCGTGATGTCGCTGATGCCGCCGCAGCGGGCCGCCAAACTCTCACGACAGATAATCACGCTGGCGAGTGAATAGAGAATGATGTTGCCGTTTGTGAACATACTGCCGTCCGGTTCCCCCGGAACCACCACCGCCAAACCGAGCGGCGCGGAGCCGTTTGCTTTTGGAGGCGGGGACGGGCAGACGTTCGAATCGCTGATGAACCTGTTCGGCATGGCCGAACCGGCCGACATCGGGATTCCCTCTATTAATAAAGGGGCGGCGGAGAGAGTAAGCGAACGGTCGAATTTGCCGGGTCAATCATCGATCGAATCGACGTTTGCGTCGCTGCTTTCAGGCTTGCCTCAGGTCAATCTCGCCAATGACTCAGGCTTATCGAATGAGAGTTATGCTACTGTCGAGAAACCGCTGAGCCAGGGAAAGCAGCCGATTCTGGACGTATCCAAGAGCTTATCATTACCTGAACTGAATATCCCGGCGAAACTTGAACTGCCAAAGGCACAACCCTGGTCGTTCAATCTGACCGAGCAGAAAGCTGTCGACCTTAAAACCGGCCATTACCAGATCCTTAAGCAAGATCTAAACAATGGAACGCTAAAGCTGGAGCTTGCGTCACCAGAGCACCAGGGCGAACCGATCAAAGTGTCGATCCCGGTTGAACTGCTGCGCAAGGAGAGCCGCGACGTATCCGGGACGACGCCACATCAAAGCCTAAAATCTCCAAACGCGCCTGTTCGCGTGCCGTTCACCGTTCATTCAACCAGCGGGTTGGAACTTGAGCAACTTATCGGCAAGGTGAACTTGCGCGAGATGGAAGTCTCGGTTCAGCCAACCTCCTCAGTTTATCAACAAGCTGACGAACCGGTCGCTCTGCAGATCTTCGCCGAGCAGGCGGGGCAGAAGTTTCTCTTAGCGGGGACAATGGAAAAGTCGCGCCTTCACGCGACCTGCGAAATCAAGCGATCAACTTCTTCGATGGCCGCGCGCCCTGTCGAGGAGAATCCGTCGCCGGCATCCCAGTTCGGTCTGACGGTTGACATGGTGGCGATCCCGCGCCGCCGGATCATTCGTCCGGTCGCGTTCGCGACAGATGAACAAGCCAAGAGTGAGGATTTCAAACTGATCGAAAAACTGATGTCGGCCGGGACCAAAGAAGCCACACTGAAGCAGGATGGGATCGATCAGATGATCACCGACGCCAAAGCTTCGGCGGCGAATACTTCGCTGGAGCAGAAACTGGCGACGCCACGAGTTAAAGTGACCGTCCCGATGGATCTGCCGCGCCTCAAGGCTGACGGCAGGTCAATCCTGCTGAAGATCGAACCGGAGCATCTTGGCCCGGCGAAACTTCACCTGACCATGCGAAATGAGTCGCTGAGCGCCCGGGTGACGGTGGAGAGCGCGCAGGCGAAAGCGGCGATCGAAGGATCGTTAAATCAATTGACCGACCAGCTCGCGCGAGCCGGGGTCAAAGTTGACTATATCGATGTGGGTGTGCGCGGCGGCGGCGCGGAGAATCAGTTCTCCCAGCGCCAGGCCGACTGGTTTCGCGCGCAGCAACCCCGAGTCATGAAATTCGCAGATGAGCTGCTCAATGACGCGGCGATGATCCTGCCGGCCTCGCGGCCGGTGTCATTCATCGGCGCGGGCAGTGTCAATCTATTCGCGTAGGAGAGTAAGAGATGTCGTTCATTTCACCCATCGCCACCGACGCCAATGGCAATGCCAAAGCGACCGGAAGCGCCAAACAGCTGGGGAAAGATGATTTCCTGCAGCTGCTGGTGACGAAGATGCAATACCAGGATCCGCTTGAGCCGATGCAGGACGAGGATTTTATCGCGCAGTTGGCGCAATTCTCGTCGCTCGAACAGATGAACAATATCGCCGACGGGATCGCGTCATCCAACCAGTGGGATTTCCTGCAGATGCAGTCGCTGAACAACGCCATGGCGTCCGGCCTGATCGGGAAGGAAGTCAAGGCTGAGTACTCGGGTGTGTATCTCGAAGAAGGGAAAAACGCGTCAGTCAGCTATACCATGACCCAGCCGGCCCAGACCCTGACGCTTAAGATCAAGGATGCCGACGGAAACCTGGTGGCGACCATCTCGAAGGAGAACATCGCCGCGGGAACGGGCTCTATCAGTTGGGATGGCACCGACACTCGCGGCAATCGGGTTGAGTCCGGCTTCTATTCTGTTGAGGCTACGGCCACCACCGCCGCCGGCGCGACCATCACCCCGAATCTCTCGCTCACCGGAATTGTCAGCCGGATCTCGTATCGCGACGGGGCGGCGTTTGTGAATGTCAATGGCGTGGAGATCTCGTTAGGGGAGATCACGGCTGTCGGCGAACCTGGAACATTTGACAATAACTAAGCAGACGATGGGACAGGCAACACGCATCAGCGCATACCAGCGACCGGTCAACCTGATCGAGATCGCGCAACGGGGCAAAGCCGCGCCGCAAACGGCTGATATCCGCGGGAACGATTCGTTCAAACAGGCGCTGGCCAAAGAGATCGCCACGAATCGTCCGGTCAGCATCTCGAAACACGCGTCCGAACGGCTCTACTCGCGCGGTATCGAGTTCGGCGAGCAGAGGATGCAACAAGTTTCCGACGCGCTGGATAAGGCGGAAGCCAAAGGCTCAAAGGAAACATTGATCCTGTTCGATGACATGGCGATGGTCGCCTCGGTCAAGAACCGGACAGTCATCACCGCGTTCGATCGCGACAAGCTGCGCGAAGGCGTGGTGACGTCGATCGACTCGGCGATCATCATATAGGCACATAATGAAACTGTTCACTGATAAACCACAACCAAGGCTGGACCCCATTATAAATGGGGGGGCCTTGCCAATCCCTGAGGAGGGAAGCAAGCCATGATGGCATCACTGTACGCCGGTGTATCCGGTCTGAAAAACCACCAGACGAAAATGAACGTCATTGGTAACAACATCGCCAACGTCAACACCATCGGATTCAAAACCGGTCGTGTGAACTTCCAGGAAGCACTGGTACAGAGCTTCAAGGGCGCGGGTCGCCCGAGCGCTGTCTCCGGCGGTACCAACCCGATCCAACTTGGACTCGGGATGCAGGTCGCCACGGTTGACAATCTGTTCCTGCAGGGGGGCCTCGAGACCACCGGTCAGATCACTGACATGGCGATCCAGGGTTCCGGCTTCTTTGTTCTTGGCGATTCCAACGGCAACAAGTTCTACACTCGCGCCGGATCGTTCGGCTTTGACGCCGACTCCAATCTGGTCGATCCCGCGACCGGTCTCTATGTGCTGGGCAAGATGGCCGACTCGGCGGGAAATATCCCGTCGCTGGCGACTACCGGTCCGGTCACGCTGCCGTTCGGCCAGCAGGATCCGGCCCGCGCGACCGAACTGGTCACGCTAGCCAACAATCTTGATTCTTCCGCGACTGATTCAATCGCCCGCCTGACCGATGCCGGCGGATCCGGAGTGACCTCAGTCTCCGGCACCGCGACCAATGGTATCGGCGGTACGCACTCTATCGTCATCACCGGCAACCAGGCGATCAGCGCCACATATACCGGCTCCACGCTCGGAAATGACGGGAGCGGCAATGTGATCGGCGCGCTTGGTCTGACGACGACGCTCGGTTCGCTCGGCATCACTGATTTCACGAACTATGGATTTAGCGTTGACGGAAAATCAACGCAGATCATTTCCGGCCTTAACGCCAATTCAACGATCAGCGATCTGATCAACGCGACCAACCAGATCGACGGTATCACCGCTGAACTGGTCGGCGGGCAGCTCCAGATCACGCGCGACAAAGCCGGCGCGGACGCCGACTACAATTTTGTTTCGACCACTGGCACGGTGACCACCGGCGCAGGGGGCGGCGCGACTTCGGGTAATGTCATCGGCGTCCTGTTTGGCGTGAACGGCGCGACTTTCCAGTCCTCCGGTGGCGCCGCGACGACCTATATCGCCAGTGACACGTTCACTCCGGAGCGCGGCTATGGCGCGGCGGCCGGACCGCAGATCACCACCCTCGATCTGGTTTTTGATCAGATCACCGGCCGCGTGGTCGGCCTGAATGGACTGGGTGACGGCGGCGTCGAGATCGAGGCAGTCAACGGGCTGACCGCGACGGGCGCGAATCCGCTCCTGATCACGACTGACGCAACCATGCACTCCACATCGATAAACGTGTTCGACTCCCTGGGCGGCAAGCATACGCTCTCCATCGAGTTCTTCAAGTCTCTTGTCCCCAATCGCTGGGAGTGGAAAGTCAACACCCTGGGGAACGAAGGGATCACGTCCGGCCAGACCGGATCGGTCTCGTTCAATGCGGACGGTTCGCTTAACGCGTTTGAATATTTCGGCGGCGCTTCCGGCGTCACCATCAGCCCGAACAACGGCGCTGAGAATATGACCGTGGCGTTCAGCGCCGGTACGGTTGGCAATTTTGACGGGTTGACCGGCTTCAGTTCCGGAACACATACCGCGTCGATCATCGGCCAGGACGGCTACGGGCTCGGGATCCTCGAGAAAGTCGCGATCGACCAGGCGGGAAATATCTCGGGTATTTTCTCCAATGGAGTGACGCGCGTGCTTGCCCAGATCATGCTGGCCGATTTCACCAACCAGGCCGGGTTGCGCAAAGCCGGTCGGTCGATGTACCAGCCGTCAGCCAACTCCGGCGAAGCGGTTGAAGGCGTCGCCGGCTCGACCATCTCCGCGCAGATCACCTCGGGGGCTCTGGAGTCCTCGTCGGTCGATATCGCGCAGGAGTTCACGAATATGATCACGACGCAGCGCGGCTTCCAGGCCAACGCGCGGATCATCACCACCTCCGACGACATGCTCGACGAGCTGGTGAACCTGAAGAGATAAGTAGATGATAAAGGTTACCAGGCTAAATGATACGGAACTGGTGATCAACGCCGACCTGATCGAGTTCGTTGAGGCTATTCCTGATACGATCATCTCGCTGATAACCGGCAAGAAGATCATGGTGAGGAACACGCCCGATGAGATCATCGAACGGGTGGCGGCCTTCAAGAGAATGTCGGCGCGCCGGGCAGGAATCCCGGCCGCCGGCCATATTAGTGAAAGTGATTCGTAAGCCACGACAAGGATTGTGACGATGGCAGCAGACAACGACAAAACACAGATCCAGTCCGCGGAGACCGCGGAGCCAAAACCGGCGGCGAAGAAATCGAACAAGCTGTTGCTGTTCGGTGGCATTGGCGTCGGGCTCCTGGTGATCGGGGTCGCCCTCGCGGTGTTCGTGTTGAAGCCGATGCTCGCGGGCGGAGAAGAGGCAAAGGCCGGTTCCGCCAAAAAAACCGAGAAATCGGATACGAAGTCCGGGCACGGCGACAAAAAGTCGGAAAGCAAACCGAAGTCGGATCATGGCAAGGCAAGCGACGCTATCGTTTATTCGATCAAGGATATCGTCGTTAATCCAGCCGGCACGGCCGGTTCACGATTCCTCTCCGTTTCATTCGGTTTTGAGCTGGAGTCACCCGGTCTCGCGACCGAGTTCGAAGCGCGGGAGCCGATCGTCCGCGATGTGTTGATCACGATCCTCTCGTCAAAGACTCTGGCGGATCTGACCGACGCCAAGCACAAAGAAGTGATGCGCGTGCAGATTAAAAAACGACTCTCCCAGGTACTCAATACCGAGGAACTGGCCGGGGTCTATTACACCGATTTTGTGCTCCAATAAGGCAGGATAGACGTGGCGAAGATACTAACTCAGGATGAGATCGACGCGCTGTTGACAACCGTGTCATCGGGAGATTCTCCCGACGCGGACAGTTACGATGACGCCAAGCTCCGCTCGGTGGTCGCGTATGATTTCAAGCACCCGAATCGGGTCTCCAAAGACCAGATCCGGACGCTTGAGAATATGCATGACAATTTCGCGGGGCACTTTGGTTCGATGCTGTCGTCGGTATTGCGCTCGATAGTGGATGTTGACCTGGTCTCCGTCGATCAGATCACCTACTCCGAGTTCATCATGTCGCTGGTATCGCCGTCGTGCACCTATACCTATTCGGCTCGGCCGCTCGACGCCGCCTGTCTGGTTGATTTCAATCCGACGCTGACCTTTTCGCTCATCGACCGGATGTTCGGCGGGCATGGCAAGATCCTCGAAACCGAACGCGAGTTGACGGGCATCGAACGCTCGGTGATGGGCCGCCTGGTTGACCGGATGTACCGCGAACTGGAAAGATCGTGGGAGCATATTGTCAAAGTCGGGATCGAACAGATCAGTTTCGAGACCAACCCGCAGTTCATCCAGATCGTGCCGCCGGGTGAAACGGTGGTCGTGATCTCGTTCCAGGTGAAATTGTTTCAATCGACCGGACTGCTGACGATCTGCTATCCGTATGTCGCGCTGGAGCCGATCATCACCAAGCTCTCCGCGCAGAACTGGATCGACGCTACCAAGCGGAAGAATATCGACTCCGACCGCGCGGTGAACCAGCGGAACCTGCATGATGTGAATGCCGACGTCTCCGCGGTGCTGCTTCGTTCGAATATCAAGTTGCGCGATTTCATGACGCTCAAGATCGGCGACATCATACCGTCAGATCGAAAGATCCACCAGCCGATCGAGGTGTGTGTCAATCGCCGTAAGAAATATGTAGCCCGTCCCGGTCTGACCGGCAAGAAGCGGGCCTTCCAGGTACTCTCGACCTGGGAACCACTCTCGAAGGAGAAAACAGCATGACAGACGAGAAGGATATGGAGATCCCCGGAGGGCAGGATCCGTCCGACGTCCAGGCAGGACAGGCGGAGGCGTCGCACGCGCATACTCCCGGCATAGTTAGTCCCGGCAGCTCGGCCGAGGAGGATGCCGAGGCGGCGATGCTTCGGATGCTTGAGGAACTGCCGCAGGAGAATCGGTCAACGTCGCCGGATGACATCAATTTCGGCTCCGCCCACGTTGGCCGCGCCGAGTTTCAGCAGCTGCAGCAACCGGCTGGTTCACACGAACCGCGGAATCTGGATCTGTTGATGGATGTCGATCTGCCGGTCGCGATCGAATTGGGGCGAACCAAGCTGTCAATTTCGGATATCCTGGCGCTCGGCCCCGGTTCCGTGGTGGAACTGAATAAACTCGCCGGCGAGCCGGTTGACCTGCTGGTCAACGCCAAAGTCGTAGCCAGGGGAGAGGTTGTGGTGATCGACGAGAACTTCGGTCTTCGCATCACACAGCTCATCACGCCCGAAGAGAGGTTGAAAGCTCTTGGCGCAGAATAATTCACAGCGGCGCCGATCGATCGCGACGGCGATCATTCTGGCGGTCGCCTTGATCGGCATGTTGCTGATCACCTCGAATCGCCCTGCCTCAAGCGGCATACTCTACGCGCAGCCTGAGTCGCAGACCGCGGTATCGACTGATACCGTCGAAGTCGCCGCCACGACCTCGACGACTACCGCTCCGGCTTATCAGCCGATGATCTCCACTTCAACCGCGACCAGCTCCATTATCAAGATGATCACGGCGCTGGCGGTGGTGGTGGTCTGCATTTATGTCGGCATCTGGTTGCTGAAAAAGCTGACCAGCCGTCGCTACAGCAACGGCCGCAAGGCGCTCATGCTGGAAGTGCTGGAGACGGCATATATCGATCCGAAAAAATCTCTTTCGCTGGTACGAGTGGCGGACAGGTCGGTGCTCATCGGCGTAACCGACAACCAGATCTCGGTGCTGACAGAGCTTGATACCGAACTCACCAAGGCTGCCATGGAGGCGGCGTCAAAGGGAACACAAGGCGAGTCGTTCTCAACCATGCTCAAGTCGGCGACCCAGAAGTTTGCCGGATTCGGCAAATAAGACTGTTACGACGGCCGCGATGGATCGCGGCGCGCGCGCCCGCATATGGAAGTGCGGGCAGACCATGAAAGATATAGGATATGAAGTCACGGCGAATATTGCTCATTTTCCTGGTCGGGCTCTGCTGCTTGACGGCGGCGGCTGATATTTCGGCCCAGGCAATCCCCAAAGTATCTGTCGAGGTTGGCAAAGCGACCACGCCGGGTGATCTTTCGGTCACACTGCAGGTGGTCATTCTCATGACCGTATTGGCGCTGGCGCCATCGATCCTGATCATGACGACATCGTTCATCCGGATAGCGGTGGTGCTGTCGTTCCTAAGACAGGCGATCGGCACGCAACAGATGCCGCCGAATCAGCTGTTGGTGGGGCTGGCGCTGATCCTGACGTTTTTTGTGATGTCGCCGGTCTTCACGACTTCGTATGACACCGGCATAAAACCATATCTGGATGAGAAGATCACCAAGGAAGAGGCGTTCGACCACGCGGTCGCGCCGTTCCGCAAGTTCATGCTGGCGCAGACCCGGGAACAGGATCTGGCGCTCTTTGTGAACATGGCCAAACTCCCCGCGCCGCAAACGCCGGATGATATCCC
>JAMPYH010000307.1 GCA_023700785.1 Candidatus Zixiibacteriota bacterium | reverse complement strand
GGGGACATCAAAGATGTCCAAAAAGATCGTGCGCGA
This sequence comes from Candidatus Zixiibacteriota bacterium, assembly GCA_023700785.1. Lineage (GTDB taxonomy): Bacteria > Zixibacteria > MSB-5A5 > GN15 > FEB-12 > FEB-12. Next base: position 3,088 of record JAMPYH010000307.1, on the reverse strand, counting down.
GGCGATCTGGATGGTCTGGCTGCTCCGGATCCGCGGAATGTTCGGCAAATTCAACTGAGCCGTTCGGCGTGTCACCAACTGACTCTGTTTCAGTCATCCTTGTCACCTTCAATTCGCAAGGGACGATCGAGCGATGTGTGCGGTCGATCCCACGGTCGGGGCCGGAGCTTGCCGTACAGGTAATCGTCGTCGATAACGGCTCGACCGATGGTACGCTTGAGTCTGTAAGGCAGTCCATCCCGGACGCGGTCATTCTCCAAAATGAGACAAACCTCGGATTCGCCGCGGCCTGTAATCAGGGGGCGGAATCGGCGACGGGAGAATGGTTGTTCTTTCTCAATCCGGATGTGGTGCTTGACACGGATTCGTTGAATACGCTGATAACGACCATGAAAAGGATGCAACGAGTGGGGCTGGCCAGCATGCGGCTCAGGTTTCCCGATGGATCGTTTCAGGCCAATTGCCGAAACTTCCCGACCGTGACCAATCTGCTTTTTTCGCGCGGTTCAGTGATGGGGCGGCTGCTTTGGTCAAGACTCGACCCGAAAGCGACAACGTACACGTTGGCGGACTTCCCCGATGTAACCGCGGTTCCCGCGGTATCTGCCACCGCCGCCGCGATCAACCGAGAGCTGTTTCGCTCGATGCATCGGTTTGACTCGCGCTATTTCATGTATATGGAAGATACCGACCTGTGTTATCGGCTCCACCTGCACAAGCACCAAAACCTGTTTGTGCCGCGGGCGGGAGCGATCCATGAATGGGGGAAGGGGGCTGAAGGGGGGAAGATCACACGGGCGTGGCATCATCATCAGTCAGTTCTGAAGTACTTCCTTAAATTCCAGCCAACCGGATTCGCCCTGATCGTTCTGCCGGCGATCCTGATAGTGAATTTTCTGGTGGTCTGTCTGCTTCCGCAGAGGAGGAAGTAGCCGATGTCCGCTCAACTGGCGATCATCATCGCGGTAGTCTCGTTCCTGCTTGGCCTGGTGCTGATACCATCGCTGATCAAAGTTGGACATCGGTTCCAGTTGCTTGATTTCCCTGGGAAACATAAGCGACATGATAAGCCGATCCCGCTGCTTGGCGGCACCGGTCTGTTTTTCACTGTCTGGCCGGCAATCGGGGTAGGGTATGCGGTCGCGCCGAATGCTCTGGCTGATCTCTCGCCGCTGCTGCCGTATCTTTTTGGCGGGGCGTTGCTGATCTATGTGACCGGCTTGGTGGATGATCTTCGCCCGATCTCAGCGTGGCTGAAGCTCGCGGCGCAGGCGGCGGCCGGGATGGTGCTGTTTGCCGGAGGGATGAAGATCGACCCGCTGTCGATCCCGTTCTACGGCCAGGTGGACCTTGGAGCTGTTTCGATCCTGCTTTCTGTGCTCTGGGTGGTCGGGCTGACGAACAGCATTAATCTTATCGACGGTCTGGACGGACTCGCCGCGGGGGTATCATTAGTCGCGGTCATCACGGTGACGATCGTTGGGTCACTGTACCAGATCGGCGTGGCGCTGGTTTTCGCGTACGCGCTTATTGGTTTTCTTCCGGCTTTCCTGATCTTCAATCATTATCCGGCCAGGATATTCCTTGGCGACTCAGGGTCGCTTCAACTGGGATACTACTTCGCGGTGCTCTCGTTGATGGTGCCGATCAAATCGTACACTGCGGCCGCGCTTTATTTGCCGCTGCTCGCGCTGGGCGTACCGCTATTGGAGATCGCGGTATCGACAGTCCGTCGGGTCGCGGCGGGGAAGAATGTCATGCGGGCGGATCGACGTCATCTGTTCCATTATCTGTCGATGGCCGGACTATCCCCCCGGCAGGTAGTATGGGTCTTCTGGTCGCTGTCGGTTCTGTTCGGCGGGTTTGCGTTGGCTATGTTCTTCTGGGACCGTATCTTAGTGCTAACTGTACTGGTTCTTTTTATGGTTGTTATTTTCGGTCGGTTCTATATCTTTATGACCAGCCTGCCCAGATCCGGCAAACACCGGCGCGGGGCGGGCCTCTGATTATGAGTGCAAGTAAATCCAAAACGGCAGATGGGCCGTACCTCGAGTTCGAACGTCCGATCCAGGAGTTGGAGAGAAAGATCTCCGACATGAAGGATTTTTCGGCCGGAGAGAATATTGAACTGTCCGGCGAGATCGCGTCGCTCGAAAAAAAGCTCGAACGGCTTCGTTCTGATATCTACTCCGGTCTGACTCGCTGGCAGCGAGTCCAGATCTCCCGCCATCCCAAACGTCCCTACACTCTCGACTATATCAACATGATCTGCGCCGATTTTATCGAGTTGCATGGCGACCGTGGTTTCGCCGACGACAAAGCGATGGTCGGCGGGTTTGCGACCATTGATGGCGAGCAGGTGGTGGTGGTCGGTCAGCAGAAGGGACGGGACACCAAGCAGAAGCTGGCGCGCAATTTCGGGATGGCCCACCCCGAGGGGTACCGCAAAGCTCGTCGGCTGTTCATGCTCGCCGATAAGTTTGGACTCCCCATTATCATCCTGATCGATACGCCGGGAGCGTTCCCGGGGATAGGCGCTGAAGAGCGTGGGCAGGCCGAAGCGATCGCCAAGAATATCCAGGTGATGTTCGAACTGCGAGTCCCGATAGTCGTGGTAATAATCGGCGAGGGAGCGTCAGGCGGCGCGCTGGGGATAGGCATCGGCGACCAGGTGCTGATGCTGGAGCATTCCTGGTACTCGGTGATCTCGCCGGAGGGATGCGCGGCGATACTATGGCGGGATTCCGCCAAGGCTCCTGAGGCGGCTGAGGCGCTCAAGCCGACTGCCGAAGATCTGCTGGCGCTAGGGATTATTGACCGGATCATTCCGGAACCGCCCGGCGGGGCCCACAATGACCCCGAAGAGGCGGCCAAAGAGGTTAAGGCGGAAGTGCTCACCACGTTGAGAGTGCTCAAGCAGAAGCCGGTTGACCGGCTCCTGGCCGAACGGCTCGAAAAGTACCGTCGAATGGGTGTTTTTGAGGAGCGATAGGAAGGAATTTGATGGGATTGCCGAAAATGCTACTAGAGAAGCTGGCTTGCCCGCAGTGCAAGGGACAGCTTGGCTATCGCGAGCGCGAAGACAAGC
>JAMPYH010000025.1 GCA_023700785.1 Candidatus Zixiibacteriota bacterium | reverse complement strand
TCAATCTGTCGCTGAGTATGTTGAGACTGTTAAGCGAGCAATCGGCAGGGCCTTTTTGGTTCAAACCAAGTTGTGGTACGCCGACCATTCGTGAAAACGTTTTGAAATATCCGATATCGTCTGAGACTTTCGCACAGGAACTAACGGCGCTGAGCAAGATGATCCCTTTATCCGCTGTCGGCGGCTGCTGCGGGGCGAGTCCGGAACATATGAGAGCACTTGCGAAGTCTCTAGCGGGCGCAGGGGAACAGGTCACCCAGTAAGGGCTTGAGCGGCATCGGCTCGCCTGGTCTATTGGAATCAACAGAAGCTGTTGTCGGTTCGTCTTATCAGGAAACGCTAAAGAAAGAACTACCGGTGCGCCGAGATCGATCAGACGCGGGTTGGAGCAAAGTCACACTGTGGCTTGCTTTCCTTTGCTTGATGGCGGTATCGGTAGCTTCGGCGCCTAGCGGATATATCCCCGGTCGATTCATCGTCAAGTTTACGTCGGAAGAGACCGCAGGGCGGGTTCGGCCGACTCTGGCAACAGGCAGCCGCCTCGACCCGCTTTTCCCCGCTCCGATACAAGGAGCGGCGGCTTCTACTAATGCCTGGAGTCAATACTTTATCCTGACCACGGATAGCCTGACGACAATTGAACAGGCGAGAGCAGAGCTGGGGGTAGCAAATATCGAGCGGATCGAACAAGATCAGTTTCTGGAGCTGTACAGCTGGCCGACCGATCCGTTGTTTGTGCGCCAATGGTATCTGGCGAATGATGGCCAGGAGTACTATGGGATCCAGCGATTCGACGGCGCTGGGAATGACCAGTTTGTGCTGAAGACCGGAACGCCTGACGCGGATATCAAGATCAGGCAGTTCTACGACAGTCCACCGGCTGATACGCAGGCGATCGTAGTAGGGATCATCGACACCGGAACGGACCCGCTGCATCCGGAGCTGAACGGCCGGCTCTGGAGGAATATCGACGAAATCCCCGGCAATGGCGCGGACGACGACCATAACGGCTTTGCGGATGATACTATCGGCTGGGATATGTCGGGCGATACATCGCGTTTCACCGATATCTTCGGCGACCCGAATGTCACCGACGGAGTTGGCCACGGCACGCATATCGCGGGAATAGTCGCGTCGAACGAAGACGGAGCCGGGACGGTCGGGGTGGTACCGTGGGCAAGGATCATGACGGTAAAGATCTTCCCGAACGCGTTTGTATCGATAGGGACTGCCGGCCTCATTTATGCGGTCAATAATGGCGCGGATGTAGTCAATATCAGTTGGGGAACACCATTTCAGGCTCTGGTGCTTGAAGACGCGCTTCGCTACGCGCGGGCGAACGACGTTTTTGTGGCGATAGCGGCGGGAAACACCGGCGACAATACGAGAGCCAATCCCGCCGCGATGGATTCAGCCTTTGCGGTTGGAGCAGGCAATTCACGCGGCCATATGACCTGGTTCACCACCTGGGGGCCCTTTGTTGATATTGTCGCGCCGGGTGAGGATATCCTCTCGCTCCGGGCAGCGGGAACTGATATGTACGCGTCGGGCGGCGAGCCGGGGGTGCGGATTGTCGGGCCGGATTCCCTGTATTATCTCTCCGATGGGACCTCTATGGCGGCACCGGTTGCCGCCGGGGCCGCGGCGTTCCTGTTGTCTTTCCGACCTGAACTATCCGTGGGCCAGGTGGAGGATCTGCTTCGAGCCGGCGCCGATGACATGGTCGATCCGCTGGAGCAGGGTGACACGCTGGTCGGCCCTGATTCGGTTTCGGGATCTGGCTATCTGAACATAACCCGGTCTTTTGAATTGTTGATCAACGGCGGCGCCAGTCTGGTTTATCCCTACCAGATGCAGCGATATATCGGCATTATCCCGATCAAAGCGATCGCGGTTGGCCCGTACACCGGAGGCTGGACGCTGGACTACTCGGTTGGACTTCTCTCCGAAAATTGGCAATTGCTGGCGACCGGCGCCGGCATACCCGCAGACAGCCTCCTATATGTGTTTAATGAGCCGTCGATCAGCGGCTATGTCAATTTCCGGTTGACCGACTCGCACGGACAGCGAGTGATTCGCCGCATCGTCTATGTGAACGGCGACGCGCTTGTCCTGCGATCGCCCGGTAATGGTGATACGCTGAGGTACTCGATCACCGTGGCAGGTGATGTGTTCGGCGTATCCTACGACTCTCTTCGCGTGACCTACCGCACCAACGGCGCCGAGCAGGAGATCTGGAGTTCGACTCAGGAGTTTTTTGATACGACGATCGCGGTCTGGAACGCGTCGGGTCTGAAAAGCGGAAATTACACGCTCTATCTCAGGGGGTTCTTTGGCTCGACAGTAGCAGTCGATTCGGCGAGAGTGTATGTAGCGTCGTCATTCGCCGCCGGCTGGCCGCAACCGCTTCCTTCACGAGGAGCGCAATCTGTTGTCGTGGCGGATCTGGAACATGATGGAATTAACGAGGTCATCTCTACCTCGGCATACGGTCTCTTCGTGTTTGAGGACGACGGCAAACTGCGCAATGGGTTCCCCGTGCTCGTAGATAAGGACATGCGCTGCCTGCCGGCGATATTCGATGTTGACCTGGACGGTGTGGATGAGATAATCACGCTCAATAGCGAGGGGATCCATGTGTTCAATCCGGACGGCAGTTACGCGTCGGGTTGGCCGCGCTGGATGTACACCGGTCTCGCCACCCTTTTCGGCGCGCCCACACCGTCGGTAGTGGAGCTGATCCCTGGGCAGACTCCGGTGATCATGTTTGTGGACGGCTTTGGCGAAGTGAAGGCGTTCCGCCTGAATGGCGAGCCGTATTTTTTCTCGCTGGGAGGTCATTACACTTACTTTCCGCCCAATCCGAACCAGGTCTATTTTTTCGCGGGGAACTCGGTCTCTTCCGCGGATCTCGATGGTGACGGCGCCAACGAAGTAGTGGTAAACTATTCAGGACTTGACCCATGGTCGGGTGTAGGAGTATATGAAGCGCGAACCGGTCGGCCGGCGTTCCGGCAAGCATCTGCGTTGACCATTCGCGGATTTCTCAGTTACGGCCTGTTGCTGTGCGATCTGACGGGCGACAGTCTTCCGGAGATCATTGTGACCGGCCAAAACGAGACGTTTCAGCGAACGCTTTGGGTGAAAACGCGTTCGACGACAGGCAGCGGCCTGGTTGATCTCCCCGGATTTCCTAAAGTCTTTCCGGAATTTGCCGGTTGGATCGGCAACCACCCGACAGTCGCGGATCTTGATATTGATGGCGTTCCCGAGATCCTTTGCACGTTCTATGAGTTTGATATAAGCTCGCTGTTGGCATTCCGCGCCGATGGAGAACCGTACAGTTCGAATCCGGGTCGGCCGGAAGGAGAGTTGTTCAGCGGTAATACAACCTTCAGCAACCCGATCGCGGCGGATCTTCTGGGTGACGCGCATCCCGAGATCGTCGTGCGGGGAGGGTATATTTTGCCGGGGACCGGCAATGAGCAGATCTACATTTTCGATCATACCGGGGCATTGATCCCGGGCGCGCCGATCCCCACGCCTGCCAGCAAACGAGTGGTCATCTCGGATAATTTCTCGCCACTGATAGATGATATCGATCGAGACGGCCTGGTGGAGCTGGCGATCCCGAGCGATGGCTCGGAGATCTATATCTGGGATTATGAAGCGGAGTTTGATTCCGGCGAGAACCGAAGCAGGCTGTTTTTCGACAATCGCAACCGGAACATCTTCCCCGGCGTCGCTCTGCCGACCGATGCGACCGATAACGATGGACCGCTTCCCGAGAGCTGGAGCTTGCGGCAGAATTACCCGAATCCATTCAACCCGAGCACATCGATCGAGTTCCAGGTACCAAAAAGATCACAGATCATGGTCACTCTTTACAATCTTCTTGGCCAGCGGGTGGCTGAGTTGGCCAACGGAGAGTTTGCGGCGGGAACCCACAAAGTGGTGTTTGAGGCAGGCCACCTGGCGACCGGGATCTATCTTTACCGGATAGAAGCCGACGGCTTCGCGGCGACAAAAAAGATGGTATTGCTGAAATGAGAACCGTGATAGCGCTCGGACTCCTCCTGCTGATGTCGGCAGGCTCGGCATTGGCGGTGATCCCGGAGGAACCGAATTACTCCACACGGTGGACCGGCTTCACCGGCTTGTCTGTGGTGGATAGTTATCTGGTTTGTGGTTCGCGAACCGGGATCGTCGTTTTTGAGCGGACGGCGACCCCGGAACTCGGATATGAGCGAGTCACGGTTCTTCCGCTGGCGACCGCCCCGATCGAGCAGAAGCTCGCCTATCCCTACGTGATACTACGGAACAAGGCGCAGCAGCTGTATATCATAGACGTCTCCAATCTGCCCGAGGTGTCAGTGGTAGCGACGCTGGATATCACGTTTCCCTTTGAAGATTTCGTGTTGGATGACAGCACGCTGTATATCTCGATGGGCTTTGACGGGCTCTGGCGGTATCGGCTGCATGACATGAGCGATCCGGAGTTGCTGGACTCAAGCGTGGTAGGCGTTCATTACACGGATCTGGAGCTTGACGGTGACACGCTTCTTGTGCTGGATGACTATAACGGGATGCTCCGATATACCGTGTCTGACAGCGCGGCGCCTGTTTTCGTTGATCATTTGTACGTCCCATTCCAGGTGGTCTCGTTTAATTCGGTCGATTCGCTGCTGGTGATGCTCCTGCGGGACAGCCGGATGTTTATCGCCGATCTGTCGGTAAGTCCGCCGATCGTGGTCGATTCGTTCGAGTCAGTTCTTGATCCCAGCGATCTGATAGTTGTCGGTCGTCAGGCGATCCTCTTCGACACGCTTAACAAGTATCTGGAAGTCATCGATATTAACACGGGGCGAGACAATTTTACCTCGAGCGCGCGACTTCCGGTCAGCCCGCAGATCGGCGACCTGTACGACGCTGAACCGCTGGACTATTTGTTGTATCCAACGATCGCCGGCGGCATCGTGGCGCTGGATCTTCAGGCTCTCTACTTTGGCCCAATTACGCCGATCGACATTGTCAGCCAGGGAGGGCCGATCAGCGGCATGGCGCTGTTGCATAACAAGCTGTTTGTCGGCGGACCGATCAATCCGCTGGACATGTACCGGTTGGCCAACGACGGTGAACCGCTTGCAACGACAACCCTATACAGCGGTCTTACCGAGGTCGCCAGTATCGATCAACAGGGGGACTCGATCTTTGTTATTTATCCGCAGATCAGACGGTCCCTGACGCTCGAAATCAAACCGGATACCAATATCTTCCGCGGGACGCTGTATGTAGATACCTCAAAATATCGGTCGATCCGCCTGAATCCGGGGAAGATCGATTCGCTGCGCTCGTTTTTTGCCATAGGCACTTCGCGACTGGATATCTATACCATTTCGGATTCGGGGGATATCGCGCTGACGAATTACATAAACATTGTCGGGACCATCACCGATGTGGAACTGGTTGACTCGATCATTGTCCTGGCCTCCACCAAGACGCTTAGGTTTTACCGGTTGTACAACAACTTCGCGATCGAATACCGGAGCCAGCTGAAGTTTGACGACGACATCACCGAAATGCGGGCGCACGCGCACCGCCTGATGGTCTTTGGCTCCGGCGACGTGGCGATGCTGGATATCAGCACACCGGTAGCGCCGGTGATCGATACCACGATTCGACTGAGTCGCAACTATTACGCCACCGATGTAGATGGCGACCTGATGTACGCGGTTTCGCCCGAAGATCTGGCGGTATTCGACATGACCGGAACCTACCCGCTGCGACTGGATATGGGAGGACGTGGCGGTTATTTCATTACGGCCTTTAACGGCATCGCGGCCGTTTCGGACAGCTTTGGCATTCATATTTATGATCTAAGAAATATCCAGACCGACGTGACCGAGGATTCGCCATGGCGTCCCGAATCGTTCAGCCTGGATCAGAACTATCCGAACCCGTTCAATCCGAACACAACCATTCGCTACCAGCTTCCCCGCCGATCGCTCGTTTCGCTGACCATTTACAATCTACTGGGACAAGAAGTCCGCAGGCTGGTAAACAGCGAATTGACGGCCGGAGAATACAGAGTGGAATGGGATGGAACGGATGACGGCGGTCACATCGTCTCCACCGGGATCTACTTCTATCGTCTTGAGGTCGGGTCGATCGCGCAGACCCGCAAAATGCTGCTGGTCAAATGACCAGCGAATTGATCATGATCAGATTGTTTGTATTCTTCAAGCCGATTTTCTGGTTGGTGTTTGTTTTTCTCTCTTTGCCTGGGCTCGTTGCGGCCGCGACCCGGACTGTCAACACATCCACAGATACGCATGACATTTCGCCGGGCGACGGCATCTGCGGCGACCCGCTCTTTCCTGCGACTACCTGCAGTTTCAGGGCGGCGATCGAAGAATCAAATGCTAACGATAGTCCGGACACGATTCTCATCTCCAATTTGGTATCGCCGGTGCGACTTCGCCTCGGCGAGGTTGTGATCGATGATGACAGTACCATACTGGTAGGAACAGGGAACCCTGTCATCGATGGCGTCAATCAACCGTTTCGATCGGTGTTGCTCCGTTTAACTTCAAGACGGAATCAGATCGTCGGGATCACCTTTCAGCGCGCTCGAAGACACGCGATTGAGATCAACAGCGACAGCAATCGCATCCAAGATTGCACTCTGCTCGGCGCAGGCATCGACGATAACGCGGCCTTTGGCGTCGTAATGGCTGGACCGGATGCGCATGGTAATACGCTGGTCGGGAACGCGATCGGTATCCGGGCGGCCGACGGTGTGGTGATACCGAATTGCCACGGAGTTGGCATCGCTGGAGGAGCCACAGGCAACGCCATCGGCGGCGATGCTCAGTCGGACCGAAACTACATTAGTGGAAATAGCGGCCACGGCCTGATCTTAACGGGCGAAGTTTCCCTCAACACGATCGTCGGAAATTATGTTGGGTTGGATCCTTCAGGGATCGCCGGTCCGGGGAACGGAGAATCGGGGATACTGATAGAGCAAGGGGCTTACGAAAACCAGGTCGGCGGGCTACGAATCGCTGAGCGGAATTACATCTGCGGCAACGGCACTGATGGCATCCTGATCAAGGATCATCTGACCTCGAGAAATCATGTCCTGGGGAACTCCATCGGTATGGATGTAACCGGGTATGTGCCGGTTGGAAATCATGGTTGCGGCGTAGCCATACGGGACGGCGCGACTGAGAACTGGATCGGGTCATCGGACTCCGGCTCGTACAACATCATCACCGGCAATCTCAGTCACGGAATCGCCGTTTTCGGCTCGGGTACAGATGAGAATATCATTAGGGCCAATTATATCGGTTTCGATTCATCGGGCTACGGGTTTGTCGGAAACGGCAAGGACTTTGCGGCCGGAATATATCTTGGCCCGGGGACCGCTCGTACCCTGATCGGCGGTAGCGGACCATACGACGGGAATTATTTCGCGTTTAACATTCTTGGCGGAGTCTATCTCAACGGCTCCGACCAGAATCTTATACAGGGGAACTTCATCGGGGTGAGCTTGTACAGCCTCAGCTCTGGCTACAACGGCAATGGCGTTGTTATGCGAAACGGAGCGTCGGATAATGTTGTCGGCGGCAGCGGACCGGGCGAGGGTAATACTATTTCCGGAAATCAGATGGACGAGTTCCCATTCGGCGCGGGTGTCTTAATCGCTGACCCCGGTTCAGACAGGAATGTCGTTATCGGGAATAAGATCGGCGTGGACCAATCCGGCTCGCGGCGCATGCCCAACGCCGGCGCCGGAGTGGTGATCTGCGAAGGGGCGCGCCATAATCGTATTGGCGGCTCGCTGCCGGGAGAAGGAAACATTATTTCGGGAAATGGTCTGTTCAGCAACCTGGTGACTATCGGCAGAGGCGTACATATCGAAGGCGCGGGGACCTCGCACAATGTAGTCGCGGGCAATCTGATCGGCGTCGGGAGCGATAGTCTGACCGTAATACGGAATCTCGGAAACGGTGTCGGGCTGTATTTTGGCGCGACGGAGAACACGATTGGAGGAGAGGAGGCGGCCGCGGGGAATGTCATCTCCGGCAATCGTTCGCATGGGCTCTACCTCCAGTCACCCGATACGGACAAAAACAGGATCAGGTTTAATAAGATGTTTGACAACGACAGCCTGGGGATCGCGCTCCGTCAATCGGCGCAGCATAGCTTGATACCGCCGTTGTTATTATCGTTTAGCTCCGGCTCAATCCGTGGAAGCGCGGCAGTTCCAGGGGCATTGATCGATATCTATCTGGCAGATCCTGATCCTTCAGGCGCTGGTGAAGGGAAAGACTGGCTGGCGTCGGGTCTGGCGGATTCGCTTGGTCGGTTCGAGATCCCGATCCCGTCGCAACCGTTCGGTACACTGGTCACCGCGACCCAGACCGATCTGTCCGGCGCTACTTCTTCCTTCTCCCCCAATTTACCGCTCGATCTATTGACTGATATTGACGATGAAACTGTTTTGCTGCCAGCCGCGTTCGACCTGGAGCAGAATTATCCCAATCCGTTTAATCCGTCAACTACCATACGGTTCAGCCTGCCTGTGAGCGGAGCCGCCAAGCTCGAAGTTTACAATGTGCGAGGAGAAACGGTGGTCACACTGATCGACACCAGACTTCCGGCCGGTACGCATACAGTGCAGTGGGACGGGCGCGCAAGTAACGGCGGTGTGGTCGCCAGCGGCATCTACTGGTACCGTCTGACCGCTGGAGATGCCACCGCCGGCATGAAAATGCTTTTACTCAAGTGATCGAACCTGTCTTTTTGATCAGCGCCTGAACCACTCTCCATTCCTCTGCGGTCACTGGCTGAACTGACAAGCGCGCCCCACGCTGACAGACCATCATCTTCTCAAGTCCAGGGGTCTGACGCAGCAGACTCAGTGGAATCAACTCCGACAGCTTCAACTGAAACTTGACGTCCACCGTGTACCAGATCGGGCTGTCGAGAGTCGCTTTCGGCGCGAAGTACTGACTCTCGGGATCAAATTGAGTTGGATCCGGATAGCCCGAACGAGTCACCACGCAGGTTCCGGCGATGCCTACAGGGTCGGAGGAACTGTGATGGAACAGGACTTCGTCCTTTACCTTCACTTGGTCGCGTAATATGTTTCTCGCCAAATAGTTACGAACCCCCGACCAGGACGTTGTCATGCCAGGTGATTGGCGCAGATCTTCAATTGAGAAGCAGTCAGGCTCAGTCTTAAAGAGCCAGTATTGTTTAGCCATGAACTCCTCGGGTGTCTGGTCTGTGGCTGAAAATATAGGTGGCAACAAGCAGTGGCGCAATCACAACGGTTTCCGATAATCAACCATCATGCAATGGGATAGCGATTGACTATAAAGCGGAATCCAATATATTGCGGAGTACTCTGCAGTTCTTCGCGTTACGGCCGAAGAATTAACAACACGCCCTGAGGACCTGATGAACTACATGCCGCGAACCCTATTGCTTGTCCTGATTACCTCGATACTTGGCGCTTCACTTTTTGGCTCTGATTCCCCAAGAATTCATTTGCGTAACGGCGCGGTAACGCCCGATGCGGCGGTAACTGCGTCGGCACAGGCAGCACATGTCGGCAAACATCTGATCCTGCAATTTGGTCAACCGGTCAGCGATGTGGATAGGGCCTGGTTGGCCGACAAGGGAATCACCTTGCTCGCGTACATACCCGACAACGCCTGGCTGGCCAAAATGACCTCTCCCCTGTCGGATGCCGATTTCGCCAACGCGTCGATCCGCTGGATGAGTTCAATAGCGCCGGCGCAAAAGATATCCCCCTTGGTCGGCATGATCCCTGAGGCGAATATCAAGAAGCGGAGCGACGGCACGTTTCCGTTCGCGGTGGTTTTGCATCGCGATGAGGATCCCCTTGCGGTAGCGGGCCGACTTCGCGCGGATCTGGGGGCGGAACTGATCGGTGTCGATCCGTCGACCAACACGCTGGATATCTATCTTCCCGCCGAGAGTTACCGCCAAGTCGCCGAGATGGACGCGACCCAGTGGATCGAGCCGTATGTGTTGATGCAGGAGGAACACAACGATAACGCACGAACCAACCTGAAAGCAAACATCGTTCAGGCGCCGCCGTACGGTTTGGACGGCGACGCGATGGTTGTCGCGGAATGGGATGGCGGCAGCGCGAGCACGTCGCACCCGGACCTTTCCGGCAGAGTGACCGTGCTGGATGGATCGCCGGTTGCCGCTCATGCGTCCCACGTCGCGGGAACGATAATCGGCAATGGAACCAACTCCGGCGGCGTGTACACCGGGATGGCCCCGGCTGCGGCTATCGTCTCCCAGCTCTGGTGGGGATCGTCGAGCGAAGTATTTAACGAGTATCAGAATGTGGTGAATAACTGGGGGGCTTCCCTGGGGACCAATTCCTGGGGATACAGCGTGGGAGATCCCGCCACCCAGGGAGCCTGCGAGGATGTATTGGGGACTTACTTCAGCGTTGACGCCACTTTGGACAATATCGTGCGAGGAAGTACTGGCCGACCGGTCTCGATCATCTTCTCCGCGGGAAATCAGCGCGGGACCTCATCGAAGTATTGCGGGTCGATCGGGTGGAGTTACGGCACGGTGGATGGCCTGGCCTGTTCCAAGAACATCATTTCAGTTGGCGCGATCAACTCCAATAACAGCAGTATGACATCGTTCTCCTCGTGGGGTCCGACCGACGACGGTAGGATCAAGCCAGATGTCGTTGGACCGGGTTGTCAGTCGAGCGGCGACGGCGGCGTCACTTCAACCAACACGACAACCGGCTACACCGTGATGTGCGGAACATCGATGTCCGCTCCAGCGGTCGCCGGAGTGCTGGCGCTCATGTACCAGCAGCAATTTCTCAGCTACGGCGCGCAGCAGATATTGCCATCAAGTATAAAGGGAATCCTCATCAATTCCGCGACCGACCTCGGGACCACCGGTCCCGATTATCAGTTCGGGCATGGACGCGTGGATGCCGAGGCCGCGGTTAAGAAAGTAGCCATCGGCGCGCCGTCATATGTCGAGAGTCAGATATCGCACGGCAACCTGGTGCAGTATGACCTGACCGTCCCGGGAGGCTCCACCCGGCTCAAAGCGACGCTGGTGTGGGACGACCCAGGCGGGACCAGCATCTCCGGAAACACTTTGATCAATGACCTTGATCTGGTTTTGATCGACCCATTTGGCGCGGAGACCAAACCGTGGATCATGAATCCGTCGGTGCCGGCCGCCGCCGCGACCAAAGACTTTAATCGCCGAGACAATGTCGAGACGGTGGAGATAGTCGGTCCGACGCCCGGTCTCTGGAAGGCACGGGTCAACGGCTACAATGTTCCGACCGGACCGCAAAAATACTCGTTGGTCTTTACGCCGGACAGCATTTACCAGCCGGGCCAAAATCGCGCGATGGCGGTCTTTGACGACGGCGATCAGGTGTTGAATCCCGGCTCGGCGACGTCGGTCAATTTCTGGGTGAGCAATGTGGGAGGCTCGACTGATTCCATCCGCGTACTGATCAGTGACGATCGCGGCTGGATCACGTCAACGGTTGACACGGTGGTGCTGCTGGATCCGTACGATTCTGTCCACTACACTATTGGCGCCAACATTCCGGTTTCGGCCCTGGCGATCGATTCGGCCTTGGTCAACTGCGTCGCACGATCGAAAACAGACACAAACGTAGTGACGCAAAACTCGGTCAGCCTCCGGGCGGCCGAAGTTTACGCGATGACGTTGTCAGGGGTGGCCGAGGACACGGCGACTTCCCCCGCGGCGCTCGCGTTTTCGGTGTTGGTTAAGAACACCGGCAACGCGGTTGGCATTTTCGATGTGACACCTTCTTCCGGCGACGGATGGCTGGTCTCTCCCCCATTCCAGGCGGTCACCGTCCAGGCGGGTGACAGCGCGGTGCTGAACTTTACACTGTATGTCCCCGAGGAGGTCGCGCACCAGAGCTACCATGACCTGACGACCATTGCCGCGGGGCCAAATGACATAGGCGATACCGCTTCGACCCAGATACTGATACTCAACGCGGTATTCCCTCCCACTCTGACGTCGCCGGATACCGTGGTCTATATGCAGAACCGGAGACCGACGTTTGAATGGAGCGGCACGGCCGACAGCTACACGCTGCTGATCGGCAACGACACAAATCTGACCGTAGTGTTCAAGACCTTCGCCGGCCTGCCGTCCACGAGTTTCACCATCGCGGCGAACGATTCACTGTTGGACGGCCAATATTTCTGGGCGGTGAAGAAATTTGTTTCGGGTGACTCGTCGTCGATCCAGCGCTTCCCGCGTCGCCTGGTCGTGGATAACGGTCTGCCGGAGGCGGTGCTCCAGATCTCTCCGGCACCCGGCAGTGCGACCACTCAGCCGCAGCCGACATTCTATTTTTCGGATGCTGACGGCTCCGGACCGAACACGGCTCCGGAGTACGGCGTGCTGGAGTTGGCGAATGATTCGGCTTTTACCGTTAATCTGCTCTCATTCCAGCCGATCAGCGGGTCTAGTTTCGCTCTCCCCTCTTCCCTGTCGGATGGGAGGTGGTACTGGCGCGTCCGCCGGATCGACCTCGCGGGGAATATCTCGTCGCCGCCAAGCGCGCCAAGCTTCATCGTTGATACGCAGCCGCCAAGCCTGCCGACACTTGAGTACCCGGCAAACGCGGCGACGATCCCGTCGCTTCCGGTGCCGCTTCGTTGGAACGGTTCACCGCCGGTCGGCTGGGAAACATCGCGAGAGTATTATTATCTCCATATCTCCACAGCGGCGGACTTTTCTGATTACACGTTCACCGGCTGGGTTTACGCGGACAGTTTCCTCTTTGCGTCGCCGATCCAGGGACAAACCTATCATTGGCGCGTGAAAGGAGCAGACTCGGCTGGCTCGTTCACCGGCTTCACCAGCAGCCGGACCTTCAAATACCAGCAATACATTTGTGGCGATGTCACCAATGGCGGCGGATCGCCGGATCTTTCGGATCTCTCGTACTTGATCGCCTATTTGGTCGCATCAGGGACTCCTCCGCCGGTCACGGCCGCGTCGTCGTTTGACTGCAACACCAATATCGACCTGACCGACCTATCGCTGCTGATCGCCTATTTGGTAGGGGGCGGCTCAGTCACGCTCTGTTGTCCATAGCGGTGGGCCGCAATCGGATAGTTTGAAAGACCGGCTGAGCCGGTCTTTTTTTTGGGGAAATCACTTACCCAGCGTTGGCCGAGTTACTATATTCATCCGGGCCGGCCAGGTTGGCAGCCCGGGATCAGCGCCGCACAGATTAAACATTTGTCCGGTCTTGCTCGTCTTTGAGTGGTTTCTTATGACACGTCGTGCGGACGGTACGGGTCTCACGCGAACAATTGGTATATGTTGCGACGGAAATGACGTTTCCGCCGATTTTGATGAATCCTTTGGACCCCATTTCTCGTAATCAGTTACCGGTACGCGATCGGCTCGTAAAGGATGTGAGTCGGCTCACGGAAACCTACTTTATGGCGTCAACCTCAAGTGTCGCGTTGGCAGTTCAGGTACGGCGGCACAACCTATTCATTAGAGTTATGTGCTCTTGGATCGCTTAGAACTTGTTTACACTCATACAACCAAAAACAGAGGAGAGTACGGTGATGCGTTTCCACCGAATGTTCGTGTGCGCGCTGCTGGCCGTGTTCATGCTGATGTCCGCCGAAGAGGCGTTCGCCGGCAGACGAAACTATACCCTGACAGGGTTAAAGAAGCCGGGGGCCGACAAGTCAACCAAGCCGGGCGGCGACGGCAAGGATGCTGAGAAGCCGTTTGCGGAACTGATCAAAGATCGGGTCGCCATCGACGGCCTGTTCACGTTCTATCTCGACACCAATAGCAATGCCGTGTATATGTCGATCAAGCCGGACCAGTTCGGCAAAGTCTATCTGTGCGGTACGACTATTTCGAAGTCCGACGGCGCGTTTTTTGACAACGGCTCCATGAGCGATACCTATCCGTTCTATTTCAAGCGGGTGGGCAAGAAAGTGATGCTCATGGAAAAGAACCTCCGTTTGCGAGCCGATACGTCATCGACCCTGCACAAGGCGGTCGCAAGCGGGATCTCCGACGCACTGCTGGCATCGTTCAAGGTTGAGTCCAAGCCGGACACAGCCGGCGCGATCCTGATCGATCCGACCAGCTTCTTTGTGCGGGACGCCGAGAATATCAGCTATTTCCTGGGCCAGATGGGCCAGACCGCGCTGAGCTTCGATAAGGAGAACAGCTACTACGAGACGATCAAATCCTTCCCGATGAACTCCGAACTGGACGTGCGGCTGCACTATCGAACGAACAAGCCGCAGTCCGGTGTCTCCCTGCAAAACGGCATGAGTATGTACCATACGTATCACTACTCGCTGTCCGCGTTTCCGGAGTCCGATTTCGTGCCGAGAATTGCGGATGACCGTGTCGGCCATTTCCTGAGTATTTATCAGGATTACAGCAATCTCGACACAGAAAGCCCGTATGTGCGGTATGTGAACCGGTGGCATCTGAAGAAGAAAGATCCGTCCGCCGCGGTGTCCGAGCCGGTGGAACCGATCGTTTACTGGATCGAAAACACGGTTCCGCACGAGTATCGTGACGCGGTCAAGAAGGGGATCGAGTTCTGGCAGCCGGCGTTTGAGAAGGCCGGGTTTAAGAATGCGATCATCGCCAAGCAGATGGAAGATACCGCGACCTGGGATCCGGCGGATGTGCGGTACAGCACGGTCCGATGGATCATTATTCCCGGCGGTACCTACGCTGTCGGACCGAGTCGCGCCAATCCGCTGACCGGCCAGATCTACGACGCGGATATCCGAGTCGGCGCGGATTTCATTCGCGCGATGTACAACACCATGGAGAAGTGGATCGCACCGGTGGCGTTTGACGGTTCGGTGGCCCAGGAGAATCCGGAGATCCAGGCAGCGCTCGACAAAATGCGTTCCGAGCATCCGCATTTCTGCGATTATGAGTCCCAGTCAGCGACGGAAGCCGCGTTTGGGCTAAACTATGTGCTCACCAACATGGATGATTTCGCGGACAAAGACGCGGTGACCAAGGAATATGTGAACGCGTACATCACCGAGTTGGTGGCGCACGAAGTGGGCCACACGCT
>JAMPYH010000024.1 GCA_023700785.1 Candidatus Zixiibacteriota bacterium | reverse complement strand
TACGGCGGCTACGCGACGATCGTGAAGATGTAGCGTATTACGTTTGCGGCCGCGAACGCCGAAGTTGATGCACGAGTATCCCTTTCGGCTGCGCCTGAAGGAACTTGCCGATCAGCCGCGCTATCTGGTCGGCATGCGTAATCGGCCCCATGTGGCCGAGCCCGAGAAAGCCGCGAATCTCGGATCTGGGAAGTGTCCTGGAAAGGGCGTCAACGATCAGTCGCGTTGACTCCGGCGACTCGACGCCGTAAAGCAGGAGTGTAGGGATATCGAGATCCTGATACGCCTCCAGCTTGGTTTGATGACCCACCACCGCGGTAAAATCGGCGACCACCTTTTTCATCCGCCTGGCGACTGACTCCTTTTGCCATTCCTCGAATCTCTCCCAGACGCCGTCTCCCGACCAGTAATTAACAAAGCGTCGACCGGCCTGCTGGAGCATCCCGCGCTCAACCAGATTGGCGACATCCGCCTGCACTGCGCCTATCTCAATCGCGGCTTTGGTCTGAGAGTTCTTTTCGAATAGCAGGCAGAAGAGAACCGGCTCATACAAGACCAGGGAACGAACGCGCGTCGGGTAAGTGGACGCCAGCGTGAGCGCGACCGCCGCGCCGTACGAGTGACCGATCAGGTGAAACGGCCCGCAAATCTCGTCAAGTACCGGTCGTAACAGATCAAGTTCATCGCCCAGGCTGAGCGTCTGATCCAGATTCCAGTCCGGGCTGTCTCCGTATCCATACAGATCCGGAGAGATCACTTGATAGGCGTGCGATAACTGCTCAGTCAGTTTGCTCCATTGTTTGGAGGAACTGGTACTGCTGTGCAGGCAGAGGATGACCGGGCCTTCGCCGGCTTTGCGAACCGAAGGAGCGTTGTCAGCCATGTCGAAACATACGACATCCGCGCGACAGGTCAACCTCGGAGTCGAGAACTTTGCACCAATCAAAGCGATTGTCGCCAGCATAGTTCCATCAGATTCGCGCTCCACCACCCACAGGAGTCACACTCAGGGGATGGCGATGTCCGCCTCAAAATAGAGCGAGTCTGACCGATTTCCCTTGCATCCCTGCCGTTTCTTCGTATGATGGATAGTGAGGACCATAAAGTCACACTCAGACCGAAGGAGAAGCCTATGACACGCCCATGGACTTGGCGACTGGCTGGTCTGCTGACACTCCTGCTCGCCGCGTCTGCCGTACCACCTGCCGCAGCTAATCCTGATGATATGACCCCGGTTCGTTTCGCCGTGATCGGCGATAGAACAGGCGGCCATGTTCCGGGGATCTATGAACAAGTGGTTGACGAGGTCGCGCGCCTTCGTCCCGACTTTATCATGACAGTCGGCGACATGATCGAAGGCTCCACCGAGGACTCAATTGAACTCGCGGAGCAGTGGCAGGAGTATCGGTACCTTATCTCGCCGCTGGTCGCGCCAATTCACTTCACGCCCGGAGATCATGAACTCTTCTGCGAAGCCGCGCAGTCCGCCTACGAGGAGAATGTCGGCCGCACCTACTACTCATTCAATTTCGACAAGGTGCATGTCGTCGTGCTTGATGTCAGCCGCTGGGAATCCGCGTCCGAGATGCCGCCTGAGCAGATCAATTGGATGGAGCGGGATCTCAAGACCTTCAAAAACTCCGATTATACTCTGGTCTTCATGCACAAACCATTCTGGTGGGAGACGATCGTCCACAACCAGCCGGATACGCTGCATGATCTCTTCAAGAAGTACGGAGTTGACGCGGTGTTTTCCGGGCATTACCACCAGTACTTCAGCGTCGATTACCAGGGGATCAAGTACACCTGTCTTGGTTCGTCGGGCAGCATGCTGGGGGATGATTTTGGCTCGCTCGGCCACCATTTCCTGTATGTCACGCTCGACAAGCGGGGCATTCATATCGCGCCGATCAAAATGGGCGCGGTTCAGTCATGGGATGTCATGACCATCGTGGACCGAAAGGTATATCAGGCGCTTCGGTCAAAGGGGTTGACCTTCACGCATCCGATCCCGGTGACCGATGATCTCAAGATAAGCCACTCGACAGTGCAGTTTACGGTGGATAATTCCGTCGGCAACTACCCGGTGACCGACACGCTGCGCTGGAATTGCCCGGCCGAGTATCATCTTTCGCCCAAAACGCTGGAGATCTATGTCCCCGCGCATGACAAACGGACCTATTCACTGAGCCTGTCATGCAGCCATGCCAGTTTCCCGCCGCCGGTCGCGGAGCTGAAGTTCCGCTACGGCAAAGAGAATGTGATGGTCGCGCGCGAACCGCTGCCGCTGGCACGCACGGCGAATTGCGCGAGGGTGGTGGAGGGACTTTCGATCGATGGACTACTCTCTGAGAATGTCTGGACGGAACCGGAGACGAAGTATTTTGACCAGACAGGGAAGCGATCCAGCGTTGAACCGACCGAGGTCTATTTCGCCTACGACGATCACAATCTTTATCTCGCCGCTCGTTGCCAGGAGAGCGCTCCGGGGTCAATGTCGGTCAAGGCGGTAAGTCATGATGGTCCTATCGCGAACGACGATCACATCGGATTTTTTATCGCGCCGCCCGGTGAGCAGGTGCGAAGCTTCCAGATATATTTCAACCCCGATGGCGTGGCGTTTGACCAGTGCTTCGAGCAGGATCCCGACGGCTTGATGCATGGCGACCGCTCCTGGAATGGCAACTTTGAAGTGAAGACTCAACGTTTTGCTGACGGTTGGACACTTGAAGCGAGGATCCCGCTGGCGAGTTTTGGCGCGCGCATGGCGCCGGGCGACCGATGGCGAGTGAATTTCAATCGCAAACAGACTCGAGTGACCGGTTCAGCGGAATGGCAGACGCCGACTGAACACGACCCCGACACATACGGCATTCTGGTCGTACAATAAGGAGTAACCAGCGACCGCATAAGCACTTGTGAGTGGACCGGACAATTAGAAACTGAGTTGACAGGCTGGACATGGGCCGCTATCTTGCCGTGCCATGACGCCAAAAGGAAAGTATGCCCGTGTCCACAACGCTTGATACCAGTAACCTACTTGAATATACACGCCCCGTTCAAGCCGACCTTGACGCATTTGATAAGAAGCTGGCCGACTACCTGCGGGGAGATTCGCCGCTGATCACGTCCATCGCGCGGCATTTGCTCAAGACGCGCGGCAAACGGATCCGGCCGGCGTTCGTTTTTCTTTCCTCGCGAGCCTCCCATAATTACACCGAGCATTCGGTTGATGCTTCGCTGGCGATCGAATTGATCCATACCGCGACATTGTTGCATGATGACGTTGTCGATGAATCCGATCTTCGTCGCGGCCAAACGACCGTCAACGCCAAATGGACCAACCTGATCTCGGTCCTGATGGGCGACTATTTATTCGCCAAGGCGTTTCGCATCATGTGCGAAACGCATTCGATGGAGTTGATAGACGCCATTTCCCGCGCGACAGAACGCGTCTCGGTCGGCGAGCTGAGGCAGATCGAAGAGACCGGGAACTATTCGCTTTCCGAGGATGAGTATCTCGAGATCATCGCGGACAAAACAGCGTCACTGTTTGCCGTTTCTTGCGAGACCGGCCCGATCCTGAGCCGTCGCGAATGGCCGGAGCGATTCAAGTTCGCCGATTTTGGCGAAAAGGTAGGCACCGCTTTCCAGATTGCCGATGATCTTCTTGATTTTGTCGGCAATCCCGAGCTTACCGGCAAAGAGCCGGGGAACGACGTGTTCAACGGCAAAGTCACCCTCCCGCTGATCTACTCGCTCAAAAGGGTGTCCGAAGCTTCGGCGCGTGAGATCACGGAGTATCTTAAGAAATCGGACCGCGATGAAGCGGCGTTCCAGCGGGTCTACGCGTTTGTGGCTGAGAATGGGGGACTGGATTATACCTTCAAGAAGGCCGACGAACTCTGTCAACAGGGACTGGATTCGATCACGCCGATCGACAAGTCGATCTATTACGAGTCGCTGGTGGAGATGGTGCAGTTCACCGCCTCGCGTGCGTCATAGCGTTCGCATCCCCATACCGCCACAAGGCGTGATCCGAAAGCTCGACGAACTTCCAACCGCGCCGCAGTTTCACCGTATAAGGTAGCATGTTCGGCCTCAACGATCTCTCCCTGGATTTTCTGACTCGCACGCCGGTGCTTGCGGCAGTCGGATTGCTGGTATTGATCGGCCTGACGGCCCTCTTGTACTATCGGACCAACCCCCAAATCGAAGTTTGGAAGCGCGTGTTACTCGCCGGCCTCCGAGCGCTGGCCATTTTGGCGTTGATCGCGGCGCTGCTTGAGCCGGTTTTGAGTTATGACCGCGAGTGGCAGCGACCCAGGCGAGTATCCGTCCTGATCGATCGATCTTCCAGCATGGACCGTGAAGAAGCCGGCAAAAGCCGCCAGGCGCGACTCGACTCGCTGTTCTCCACTCAACAATTCGACGAACTCCAGAAGGGCTCCGTAGTTTCTCTTTTCTTTTTTGCGGAAAACGTGACACCCTCTCGCGATGAAGTACTCCGCGAGAAGACCGCTTTGGGGGACGCTATCAGTTCGCTCGCGACATCACAGATCACCGAACCTTCAGATGGATGGCTGATCTTCTCCGACGGCAAATCCAATTCCGGCCGCGCGGCGTCGATAGCGGCCGCGGCGGTCGGGTGCCCTATCACTACGGTTAATCTTGCCATCGATATTGGCAATTTCGATCTGGCGATCGAGGATATTGACTACAATCCCATCGTTTTTGTGGGACAGCCGACAGACCTTAAGATCACCCTCAACTGGCATAACGCGGTCGGCAAATCCGCCAAAGTGCGGCTACTTGACGGTAACCGAATGCTCACTGAAGGGAGTTTCCAGGTCGCCCAGGAAGGGGGGAAGGGGGAAGTTTCGCTTCGTTATCTCCCGAGCGACCCCGGTCAGAAATTACTTCGCGTCGCTATAGCTCCGCTTGAGGGGGAGGAGAACAGCGGCAACAACTCCCGAACCATTTCAGTTAAAGTGCTCAAAAGCAGGCTGAAAGTGCTGCTTGCTACCGCTCGACCGGATCATGAGGTCGGGTTCCTGCGACGGCAGATGATCCGCTCGGACAAGTTTGATGTTGACCTCAAAGTCACATCGCCTCGAGCCGGCAACCTGACCGGCCAGTTTCCGCCGGAGCAGACCGAGCTCAATCGCTACGACCTGGTCATTTTGCACGATCCTGATCCGCAAATGTACAGCCGGCACGAAGCGATCATTCGGTCTTATTTGCAGGATCGCGGCGGCGCGATCTGGGTGCTTCTGGGCGAGCAGTTCGCGAATCGAGGACCGATTCCCTGGTTTAACGATCTGCTTCCATTCTCTCAAACTCGCCGCCAGCGGATCGAGTGGTTTGAGTTCCACGGCGAACCGGCGGAGGATAATCTTTTCCATCCGACAGTCCGCATAGCCGAGGATCGCGGCTCGATACGGGACGGATGGAACAGCCTGCCGCCGTTCAAATCTTTGGTCCGGACGGATCAGGTCGCGTCCGAAGCATCGATCCTTGCCTATGTCGCCGAGTCCGGCCGCGGCGATTTGCGCACGCCTATTCTCGGCTACCGACGATTCGGGCCGGGCAAACTTCTGGCCAGCGCGGCTTTGCCGTTCTGGACCTGGGGGTTTGTCGATCTGGGATTCGGCGGCTCCGACTCAAGCTATGCCCGCTTTATCGAAGGAACCAGCCGATGGCTGACCGTACGCGACGATTTTGACCCGATCCGGATCATGCCTGAGAAAGATGTCTTTACTCGCGGTGAATCAGTTCGCTTTCGCGGCTTCGCTTTCGACCAGGGATACCGCCCAATCAATGGCGTGACCGGCACAGTCAAGTTGAGCCTTGCCGATAAAGACCAGTCATTCGAGGCGGATCTGCTGGAAAAAGGGGAAGGAGAGTACGACGCGGCTTTTGACCAGATCCCGCCCGGCCGGTACGATTACAGCGGGGTGATGATCCGCGAAGGTCAGGAGATCAAGCGCGTGAACGGGAGTATCATGGTCGAGAGCTTCTCGCTCGAGGAGTTCGACCAGTCCGGCGATCCAACCACGCTGCAGGAGATCGCCCGTGTCTCAGGCGGGAAATACTACACCTTTCGCGAGTTCACCGATGCCATGACCAATCTTGATCGCTCTCCGGTCACGGAGGTAGTGCATCGCGAGATCCCGATCTGGAACAAGACCTGGTTGCTGATGCTCTTTATCGGATTGCTGTCAACCGAATGGGTTTTGAGAAAGACGAACCAGCTACTCTAGCGGCTTCATGATCTTCTGATACGCTTCGGAGACCTGTTTCAGGTCGATATTCTCCGTCAGCGAGATCTTTTCTTCACAAAGCGCTTCCACCAGCTTTTTGATGCGATCGGCGCACTCGGCGATCTGGAGCAGATGTTTGCGTTGGGTCGGGGTGAGGTTGTCGTCGAGCAGCATGAACTCGCAATAGCCGATAACGCCGGCCAGCGGGTTGTTGATATCATGATTCATGGCGAGGCAATGGCCGATGTACGGCTTTAGCGTCTGCCAGATCGTGTAATCATCCACTGGGTCAGTGGTTCGCTCAAGAATACCGGATTTGCCCGCTTTTTGATCCGTCATGCTTTCCTCGATAGTAAGGTCGTTCTAAGAGTATATCGACCTGTAGGCCGGTTCCTCCAGTGCCGGTATTTCCGATTGCCAAGCCGGAGTCTCCGCCTATATTGCCTCTCTGCAACATTGGAGAATGGCATGAAAATAGCGGTAATAGGCGCGGGATTGATGGGGCGCGCGGCGGTCTTTGACCTGGCTCGCGCGACCGGAGTAGAAAAAGTAGGCGTGTTTGACATTGATAGTCAGCTCGCTCTTGAGGTAGCCAACAAATATGGCGACGGCAAAGCCGTGGCCGCTCAACTTGATGCCGGCAACGAAGATACCGCGGCGCAGGCGATCGCCGGCTATGATTCGATCGTCAGTTGTGTCACCTACAAATACAATCCAGGCCTGACTCGCGCGGCGATCCGCTCCAAATGCAACATGGTCGATCTGGGCGGCAATAACGACGCGGTCAAGACTGCCCTTGATATGGATGCCGAAGCCGAGAAAGCCGGTGTCACCATTGTGCCGGACTGCGGACTGGCCCCCGGCATGGTTTCGATCATCGCCGCCGAAGGCATCAATCAGGTTGAAAGAGCGCAGTCGGTCAGGATCCGGGTCGGCGGATTGCCCCAGTCGCCTCGTCCTCCGCTCAACTATCAGATGGTCTTTAGCGCCGAAGGTCTCATTAATGAGTATTGGGAGCCATGTGTTATTCTTGAGGACGGCAAAAAGAGGACTGTCAATCCGATGACCGGCCTTGAGCTGCTTTCATTTGACGGCATAGGCAAGCTGGAGGCGTTTTACACGTCCGGCGGTACTTCGACGTTGCCGGATACCTATGACGGGAAGATCGAGAATCTCGACTACAAGACAATCCGCTATCCCGGACATTGCCAGCTCTTCAAGACGATGTTGGATATCGGCCTCGGTTCCTGGCAGCCGGTAAAAGCAGGGGGCGTTCAAGTCGCTCCGCGCGATGTGCTCAAAGCGGTATTGGACAAAAACCTCAGTTTCGGCGGGCCGGACCTTGTGCTGGTGAGAGTAGCGATCGAGGGGGAAAAGGATGGACGGCTGAAGACGATCATCTATGAGATCGTTGACCGCCAGGATCCCAAGACCGGTCTTACCGCGATGATGCGCACCACGGCGTTTCCGGCCGCGATCATCGCCTGGATGGCGGCGGCCAACCAGCTCCCCGTCAAGGGCGTCAAGCCCCAGGAAGTGGCGGTCAATCCGTCGCTTTTCCTGCCGCAACTCAAAAAGCGCGGTATCAATCTGGTGGTCAAAGAAGATTAGCCTACCACAGGTCGGCAGGAAAAACCACCTCTAATCGGGTGGTTTTTTTTGGGTAGATCGTCACGGGGAAAGTCAGGGTGTCCGACTGCGGCGAAAAGATCACTCTTAGCTCATGCGCGCCAACAGGGAGATTCGAGAATGAGAACCGCCCTGAAGGATCCACGGCGCTGATGGATAGCGCGTTCCCTCCGGTCCCGTTGGGATAGCTGAACTGTACGCTGAGCGAATCATCCATAACCGTTCCGGGCGGGGTCATGGATGCGTCGAGGATCGCTCCCTCAACGGTATTGTTAAGCAGTTCTTCGCGTGAATTGGCGAATAGTTTGTCAATATTACCGCCTGAACCGGTTGAACGAATCAACGTGTCCTGATAGAGATAATCAACGCCCCAGCCATCCTGCTTGAAATCCGTGGCGCTTTTGCCGGTGCTGATATACGGACCATCCCATGTCGCATACGCCCCGGGATTCGCGACCAAGGCGTCGAGATTCGGCGGGAGCGCGCCAACATCGCCGACATAGCCGAAATCGACCCGCGCGCCGTCAGCATACGCGGCCGGATTGCCCGCAATCGCCGAGGCCAACGCGTCAAGTTCCAGTTTGGTCTGCTCGTATTGAGCTGTTTCGACTGATGATCCCAACTGCTTCATCGCCACACCGGCCAACACGCCAATAATGATCATGGTAAGGACAACTTCGATCAGCGTAAAGCCTCTGTTAGATCGCGCGGCATGCTTACACATCGATACATGCTCCGGTTGTTACCGTAAAACTGGTGCCGTCCGACAGCGTCATTTGCAGGCTGACATTATTCATGGCGACTTTGGAGTTGCCGCCGGTTGGACTGGGCGAGAAGTTCAGTATCCGGATCCTGACCTGTGAGCCAGGCTCGATAGTCTGCGAGCTATTGAAAACCGCCAATTCGCCTGAACCGACACGCGGGTTTTGTTCGTTGAAGATAGTCGGATTGCCCCACTTGATAGTCTCGTAATACGCGGTCGGAGAGACCCAGGTCACGGTCAGACTGCTGATCGTCACCGCGGCAGAACCGGCGTTCTCGATCCAAAAACTGATGTCATCGCATTCGCCGGTTCCTCCCCAGGCGGTGTCCGATCCGCTGACATGCGCCAGATTCCCGCCGCCGGCCCCGCCCGATGATCCCGACCAGAGATCCAGGGTCATCCGGAACTCGGTGTACAGTTCCGAACCCGGCGCGAGGGAGAGAAATCGAGTGATGGTATCGTTGTATGGAGTGTAGATCAGCGCCAAACGATGATTCCCTATTGGGATTGAATCGAACGAGAAATACCCTCCGGCGTCAGGTACGGTGAAAGAGGTCGCGTACCCGCCGCTTCCATTGGGGAAAGAGAGCAGCAGCGACAACGAATCCTGATAGATCGGGCCGGGGGGAGTACCATTGACATCGACTACTGATCCAGCTATGCGATTTCGCAGGAGCTGATCTTCGGTCACGGCAAAGCTGCGCACGATCGGACTGCCGGAGCCGGATGACTGAATTTCGGTTCCGCCGGTATAGCTATATTCGACCCCCCAGGCGTCCTTGGCGAAATCGTCGGCGGTCTGCTCAAATCGATTGCGCATGTAAGGGCCGTTCCAGGTCGCATATCCCGGATTAATCACCAGCGCGGTGAGATCCGGCGGCAACGCGCCGACATCGCCGACATAGCCAAAGTCCGCGCGCGCGCCGGCGTTGTACAGATCAGGATTTCCGACGACAGCGAACGCGACAGCCTCAAGTTCCTGCCTGGTCTGCTCGGTTTTTGCGGTGTCCGAGATCTCTTTCCCTGAGCGCATGGCGACCGTCATCAGGATAGCGGACACTACCAGAACGATCACCACCTCGATCAGGGTAAACCCGCGCTGATCGACTAGTCGAGAGGTCGAGGTCTGCAGTTGCATCGCTAGTACTCCACCACTACCCAAACCTGAGTACAAAAAGCCGGCTTGGTCGCGTTCTGGCCCTTGAGCTCCGGACCGACCTGCAGCGCGCTTATGTCGGACCAGGTCCATGCGGAGCCGGTGGCCGGATTGCTGCTCCATGAAAAACCGTAATTGACCCATGAGGTTGTCAACGGGGTCGCGGCCCCCTGGAAGTTCACGCCATTGACGCGCAGGACGGCTCTCACGTCGCCTTGCGTCTGCTCCATGCGACAGCGCAGAAAGACGGTTACTTTTGACGGCGGGCACGCGGCCGCGGCGGGATCAGGGAGGCTGTACAGATCATGCGCCCAGCTGGTGGCGTCGCGCTGAACGAGAGTACTGTTATCGTCGGGAGTGACCTCATCGACACACTGCCAGTTAGAAGTGGCGCAGCCAGTCAAACTGGAGGATGCGCCGGCACCGTCCGGACGAAGCGTGATCGACTCGCCACAGCCGGAACCGCCGAAGTGAGCGGTCGCGAATTTGAACAGCGAAGGATTGCTGTTTTTGTGTCTCGGCAGGACGGTAATGTAACGAGAGAGCGTGTCGTTCGACGGGAGATAAGTCAGACGCAGCGGATGACGCCCCGCCGGGATCGAGTCGAAGACAAACTGCCCCGAGGCGTCGGGAGTGCAAATCTTATTGGCCGTTCCGCCTACGCCGTCAGGAATCGACAGCTGGATCTGGACCGAGTCCTTTTCAATCGTCCCGGGGAGCGAGTCGTTACGATCTTTGACCAGACCGACAAATTGATTCTGCGTATAGTCGGTTGGCGCGTCGGCGAGCTTTTTGGTAAAGCCGGTTCCTCCGCCACTCGACGTAATACTCACGCCGACCGCGTAAATGTACTGGTCTCCCCATTCATCCAGTCGATACGAGACCGTATCCTGGTCCGCCGAGAGCGCGACATACGGTCCGCGCCATGTGCCATATCCAGGATTGGTGTATAGAGACGCAAGCGTTGTCGGGAACGCGCCAATGTCGCCAAAATATCCAAAGTCAGAACGGAGATTGTCAGTCGATCGCGCCGGATCACCTACTATTGCCGCGGCCAGCAGCTCCATCTCTCGTTCGGTTCTGACCCGGCGGGCATCGGTGATGGTTGAGGTCATTGTCCGCATGGCGATCGAGGCCAGGATGCCGACCACGACGATCAGCACCAGCAGTTCGACAAATCCAAACCCCGCGTCTTGTCGATGCCTCGTCACCATAACTCCTCGAAAAGAGTAACTTCGGTATAGGGAGAGTCTCCCGGCGCGACAGCGATACGACGGCGCACGGTATCACCTGACGGGAGATATATTACCCGGAGGTCGTGAAGTCCGACCGGGATGGAATCAAAGTCAACTTCGCCATTCGCGTTTGGGAATTTCGCGCGAGTAGTCATCGCTCCGGCACCATTGGGATAGGTCAATTCGCATCGGAGAGAATCTCTAAAGACGTTCCCGGGCGGAGTACGTCCGGCATCAACAATGGTGGTTTGAACCCGATTCCGCAGCAGGGCGTCAATCGAACCGCCTAACGAACGCGAGATGGTGGTGCTTCCACCCGTGGATGTAAGCGAAAGCCCCCCGGAGTAATCGATCGTTTTTCCCCACCCGTCTAATGTGAACAGGCTCGAACCGACGCCAGCACTGATCTGATCTTGTATATACGGACCTTTCCACGTGGCGTACCCCCCGGGATTGTTCGCGAGAGCATCGAGATTCGGCGGCAACGCGCCGACATCCCCAACATACCCATAGGAGACAGCGCTACCGCCGATCGCGCCGGAGGAATTGCCGGCAATCGCCTGCGCGATCCGCGCCAACGCCTGTTTGGTCTTCTCGGTCTTCGCGACTTCGTTGGCTCCTTTGAGCGAACGAATGGCGACCGAGGCGAGGATACTGATGATGATCAGGGTGACCAACAGTTCCACGAGGGAGTAACCGGTCTGATTAAGCCGTTTTGCCATAACTATTTCCGCTGTTTCGATATATCGGCAAAACGAGCGACCGGTTGAGCGGCGGGAGGGTAGTGAATTGTGGAGACTGGCTGATGGATAAAAAAGGCCGAGTCAGGTGACTCGGCCGAGGACTTGATCTGGTGAGATCAAAACGTGTCGTTATCCCACGTTGACTCTTTTGGCGGGATACGAACTATCAGGTCAGTCTTGACCTTGCACTGGCAGGCTAATCTCGAGTGGTCGGTAAGCCCTTCGGCCTCATCCAGCATATCCTTTTCATCCTCGGACATAGAGTTGAGCGTTTCAAAGCCCTGCTCGATGATGATATGACAGGTGGAGCAAGCGCAATTGCCGCCGCAATTGTGATCGATCTGTATGTTGTTATTGAGGGCGGCATCAAGTACCGCGGTTCCTTCAGGAACTTCGACCTCAATATCCATAGGCAAAAAGCGTATTTTCGGCATCCGTTTGGTCTCTCCTGAAGACCGTCTGACCTCAACCGTCGCGTTATTGGGCGCGTCAACCGACATCATTCCTCCGCTCCGCCGGCCCGATGGACCAGGATATTGCTATGTTCATTGCCGAATCGGATCGACTTCGCCACACCGCACAATCGGCCGGTGATGTACATATAAACCCAGGGTGGAATAATAGTCGAGCCGCAGCCGCGCACCAATACTTTTTTCCCCTGGAACTGTGCCCAGTTGTATCGCGCCGCTTTTTCGAGGAAGGCGTCCTCTAACAGGATACCTTCAGTCGTGAATTCTTTGGGGTCAATGATCGTGAATGCCACTAATGATTCTCATTACACCCGGTCATGCAGCCGCTATCATTAGCAACTAAAGGAGGAACCGCACCCGCAGGAGCGCTTGGCTTTCGGATTGGAGAACTGGAAACCGCCCCCCATCAGACCGCCCTTATAATCCAGCGTAGTACCGGCAAGGTACATCAGAGCCTTCAGATCAACCCGCACCTTGAGCCCGTCAAAATCGAACTCCCGATCGAACTCCTGGGGGTTGTTGTCAAAGGCCATGGAGTAGGACATTCCGGAACAACCGCCGGAGCCGACGCCCAGGCGCAAAAAGAGTCCCGGGTCGTTTTCTTCGGCAATAAGACGTTTGACTTCCGCCACAGCGTCCGGGGTGAGGATTATAACCTGTTCGCCGGTATTAGCTTGAGTCTGTTCTGCCATGATGTTCGTTGCTCCGAATAATTGTTAATGGCTTGATATGGTCCAGTATCGGCTTTGTTCCACACAGGATAACAACCCGGGCGGGAGAAGGTTCACCTAAAAATTTCTTCAGCCGACCAGTCTGGGGAAAGGGGAGGGGAGATTCCGGCGGTTGTGGATAGTGTGGATAAGGTGGGTAAGGCGGGCCATTAAAAGTCTCATTGTCTACGTTCCTTGGAGGGAAATCGCCAAAAAAACGCATTTTTGTCAATTATGTTGTGGACTAAGGGCATCCTTTTTACTATTTTCCGTCCGCAACATGGAAGAATAGAGAAATGTTACCTTTATTCCACGTTAGATAAACCGCGTTTTTACAAAGGGATAGACAAATGCAACTCTCTCGCAAAGCCGACTACGCGCTCCGCGCGATCCGCCACATTTCCGGTTTGCCCAAGGGGAAACTGGGGTCGATCAACTCCATCGCCGAGGCGGAGTCGATCCCGCGTGAATTCCTTGCCAAGATCCTCAAGGACCTTACCCGCGCCGGTATCCTGGTTTCGTTCCAGGGAGTCACGGGCGGCTATCGGCTTGCCAAGCAGCCCAAAGAGGTGACCTTCCTTGATGTTATCGAGGCGATCGATGGACCGATCCATCTCAATCTCTGCACGGAGCAGGGGACCTGCACCTGCGATCAGTTCAATAAGTGCGATATGAAAGATTTCTGGTCGGTGCAGGAAGACCAGTTCAAGAAAGCTTTGTCGAAGCATCATTTCGGTCGCTATCGTCGCGTCCGCGCCTAAGCGGCAGAATTTCGACTAAAGTGCGGTCGCGGTCGACCGCGCACAGGGGATACACGAAGCATCAACTTGAAACAGCGAGTTGGTGCTTCTTTTTTTCGTCCGCGAGCCCATGTTGTCACCATGACAATAAACCTATTGTGCGAATCCGCTTGTCCCCTGTATTTTATTGGTGAAATTCGTGACGATCGGCGTTGCCGTTCGATGATGACGCGGGTTGCGCGAATCTTCTTGTGGTCAGAGCCAAGCCGGGTGAACTCAGTTTTCTCTCTATCGTTATAAGGTTATAAGGATAGAGGGGCAGGCACGAAGGAGTGATTTCTGTGGAGACAATGAAGCGGTTTGATGATAGCCAGTACAAGGTGAAGGTCGGGCTCGCCGAGATGCTCAAGGGCGGGGTCATCATGGATGTCACCACTCCCGACCAGGCGAAGATCGCCGAGCAGGCCGGCGCCGCGGCGGTAATGGCGCTAGAGCGAGTGCCGTCGGATATTCGCGCCGAAGGCGGTGTCGCCCGTATGGCCGACCCGGACATTATCGAAGGAATCAAGCGGATCGTCACTATTCCGGTCATGGCCAAGTGCCGTATCGGTCACGTGATCGAGGCGCGCGTACTGGAGTCGCTCGAAGTAGATTTTATTGATGAATCCGAAGTGCTGACGCCGGCGGACAACAAATATCATGTCGACAAGTGGCAGTTCAAAGTTCCGTTTGTCTGCGGTTGTCGGAATGTCGGGGAGGCGCTCCGCCGTATTTCCGAGGGGGCCGCGATGATCCGGACCAAGGGAGAAGCGGGCACAGGCGACGTCTCGCAGGCAGTTAAGCATCTTCGGGAGATCAATTCGCAACTTCGCGCGCTCACGGTGATGACCTCCGATGAGATGTTTGGATTCGCCAAGGAACACCAGGTCTCCGTTGAGATCGTGCGGATGGTAGCCAAAACCGGCAAGCTGACGGTACCGAATTTCGCCGCGGGTGGAGTAGCGACACCGGCCGATGCCGCCCTTTGCATGTGGCTTGGCGCGGAGGCGGTTTTTGTCGGCTCCGGCATTTTCAAGTCCGGCGACCCGGAGAAGCGCGCCAAGGCGATCGTGTCGGCGACGACTCACTGGCAGGATTACCAGATCATCGCCGATGTTTCGCACGGGCTGGGCGAACCCATGAAGGGAATCGCCGCTGAGTCTATTCCGACGGAGCACCAGCTGCAGACGCGATGACCGGTCTTACGCGCTGGAGTATATCTACGGATGAATTGATCAGGCAGGCGTCGTAGCCTGCCTTTTTTATGCCTGTCAAAGCAACCAACATGACCGTGAACAAACGAAAAACTATTGGCATCCTTGCACTGCAAGGCGACTTTGAGAAGCATCAGGAGCAGGTATATCGGCTCGGCGCCGAACATCGGCTGGTAAGACTCCCCGAGGATCTGCGCGGTCTGGATGGGATAATTCTTCCGGGTGGCGAATCGACGACGATGAGCATCCTGCTGGACAAACACAAGTTGCGCCAGCCGTTGAAGTTGTTCGCGACTGAGCATCCGGTCTATGGCACCTGTGC
>JAMPYH010000306.1 GCA_023700785.1 Candidatus Zixiibacteriota bacterium | reverse complement strand
TCTCCGCTGGGCCAAATCGGAACAGGATATTGAGAACCTCGCCAAGATCCAGGCGAAGATGATCGACCGCGCCGCCAAGCTGGTCAAACCGGGCGGCATCCTGGTCTATTCAACCTGCACCATCATACGCAAAGAGAATGACCAGGTGATCGAGGAGTTCCTCCTGCGAAACAAAAAGTTCGAGATCGAGTCCGCCGCGCAGTTTCTTCCTACCGACCTGGTGAACGACCGTGGCTACTGTAAAACCTACCCGTCTATTGCCGGTCTCGACGGCGCCTTCTGCGCCCGGCTCAAACATCGCGTCGATGGCTGATCCGGTTTTTTATTGCGTTGGGCGGACAAATCAATAATGCTGTTGCGGATCCGTTACTCGACGGTATAACAGAGCGGAACCAAGCCAGTCTATGGGCCAGATAGCGATAACCGATCCGGATAAAAAAGTGTTGCTGGGGAAATATCTCCCGCCCGGCAGCATGCGCCGTCGCCTGGCCACCTATATCGGTATCCCGGTCCTCGTCCTCCTGATCTTCCTTGGCATCGTTGACCGTATCATCATGCCGATCGTTACCCGACAGGGTTCCGATTTCCCCCTTCCGCCGTTTGTCGATATGAAAGTTATCGAAGCTGAGATGCAGCTTGAGGAGCTTGGTCTTAGTTACCAGATCGCCGGTGAAGAGTATGCTCCCGGCAAGGAGAAAGGCGTCATCCTCAATCAGTTCCCGATCGCCGGTACCCGTGTCAAGCCGGGACGCCAGATCAAGTTTGTCATTTCGATGGGCCAGAAATTTCTGCCGATCCCACAGGTGGCCGGCAAGTCGGTGCGTCAGGCCACGCTCGACCTCGAAGCCGCCGGCCTTTTGCTCGGCGAAGTCTCCTGGGCTTTTTCCGATACCATCCCGGAACGCGTGGTTGTCTTTTCATATCCCGCCTCCGGAACCGAGGTTCCGATGGGGACCAAAGTCAACCTGATGGTCAACCGTGGCCGCGCCAGCGAATATACCTATGTCCCCAAAGTGATCGGCATGCAGCTCGACGACGCGGTCAAACTCCTTGAAAAAAAGGGGCTGAAAGCCGGGATCGTCTCCTATCGCACCAACGACAATTACCTGCCGGACACGGTGCTTGAGCAGTCCGAACCCGAAGGGACAGAACTGACTGTCGGCGCCAAAGTTGATCTGATCGTCACCAAGACCTGATCCTCCACCTGTCAAGTCCCCGATATCACATCCGCATTTTTCGCGTAACCTTGGCGCGCTGAAATCGTTCTTGAGGTACAGACCCTAAGATGGGAGGTGTCGCCATGACCATGGAAGAACTGGAACGATTTCGCTCGATCCTTCAGGAGCGCCAGGCCAATGTCAACGAATGGCTTTCGGCCGGACCGCAGGTTGGCGTCGCGGAACTGAATAAAGTTCGCGATCTGCTCGCTGACATACAGCGCTCCCTCCACCAGATCGAAGATCAGACCTACGGCCACTGCGAGGCCTGCGGCGACCCGGTCGAGATGCATCTGCTCGAGGTTCAGCCGATCGCCCATGTTTGCCTCGCCTGCTTCACGGACGAAGAAAAGCAGATGCTGGAAGAAGAGATATCGATCGCCTCCCGCATTCATCGCGCGCTCCTGCCACAAAAAATAGAAGCGATCGATGGATTCGAACTCGCTGTCAAAGCGCTCGCCGCTCGAGCGGTCGGCGGCGATTACTACGACTTCCTCCGCAATGACTCCGGCACCCGGGTCAAGATCGTTATCGCCGACTCGATGGGGAAAGGGATCCCTGCCGGCCTGATGATGTCCAACCTGCAGGGCGCGCTCCGCGTACTGGCACAGGATATCGAATCTCCCGGCCGCCTGGTGAGCCGCCTCAACCACTGGCTTTGCCGCAATTTGCCCGTCACCAAGTTTGTCTCGCTCGCCTGTCTGGATCTGCCGATCGGCTCCGGACCGGTATCGCATGGTCTCGCCGCCAACGCCGGTCATTGCCCGGGGATCATTGTAAGGCAGGATGACAGCGTTGATCGCGTCGCGCCGACCGGCACAGTCCTCGGCGTGCACGAGGATTTCGGATATCATGAAAGAGAGATCCAGCTGTCGCGCGGAGACCTGCTCGCGCTTTACACCGACGGCGTCACCGAGGCGACCAATGCGTTTGACGAAATGTTCGAAGCCGAGCGGCTGACCGAGTTATTGCGGAACAATCGTACGATGCCGCTCGCCGAACTCTCCGATTCAATTCTCTCCGAGGTTCAGCGGTTCTCGGGCCGCGCCACGTTGGAAGACGACCTGACCCTGATCCTCCTGCGCAAAACGTGATCGTTTGCCGATCGGAGTCGGGCTGTTTCCCTCTTACGCGAATCCATCCATCATGGATGCGGCTTCCGCGAGTATTTAGTGCTGAAGATTCGATTTTCCTCCGCCGATATTCTACTGAGAAGCACGATTCAGAAACGAGGATAGGCGTGTCGAAAATACAATGGCGGGCAATGTTCGAGGTCGGCGTACCGTCGATCGATATGCAGCACCGTAAACTGGTCGGGATGATCAACCAGCTCGAAGACGCCCTGACCTCGGGGAAAGGGCTGATCAACGAGGAGATCGGCGCGGTGCTGATCCAGCTGGTCGAATACACGCAGTATCACTTCGCCGAAGAAGAACAGGTCCAGCGTGATATCGGCTACTCCGAACTGAAAGAGCACACCGAGTCGCACAGACTACTGATGGCGCAAGTGAAGGCGATACTCTTGAAGATCAAAAAGGGGGGAACGATCAACGTCTTTGAGATGATGAACTTCCTTCGCGACTGGCTGGTGAACCACATCATTCGGGAAGACCGCAAGATCGGCGTTGAGTACAAGCGCTATTACGCGCGTCTGGCCGAAGCTAACATCCCCCGCGGCTAACTTCCTCGGCCAGCGACCTTGGGATTCTCGTTCCAAGTCAGACATCATCGCGGGCCTCGCGTTCGGTCTGCCATCTCCTGCCATCGCTGATAGTTTGTTACCGGGCTTCGACTCCGCTCAGCCCATTGACTTGAAACGTACTTCGTGTGAAAACGCGATGGTGTGACCTGGCAGATCTAGTCAGGCGCGGCGATCTCGGCAGGTTCGCGGAGCCTCGCCTTCGCGAAGGCCGGGGGCGGGGATCCAGCTTTGACCACGTCCACTCATCG
>JAMPYH010000305.1 GCA_023700785.1 Candidatus Zixiibacteriota bacterium | reverse complement strand
TTTAAAGAGATCCCCCAGTACTTCGATGGAAGGCTGTCCGGAGAGGGCCTCGACCGCCCAGAGTTTGGTGACCTGATCGAGTGCGGCCACAGTCAGAATAATAACCGCGGCCCAGATCAGCGGGCTCAGCTTAGGCTTTGCCAGTTTTCGCTTCCTCTTCCTTTGACTTGCAGTCGATACAGAGGCGCGCGTGCGGGACCGCTTCAAGGCGGGCGACGCCGATATTTTTGCCGCAACTCTGGCAGACACCGTATGTGCCGTCTTTCAACCGGCGGAGCGCTTCATCGATGTGGTAGATCAGCCGCCCCTGCTTGGACGCCATCATGAACGCCATCTCGCGATCCATGGTTTCGGTCCCCTGGTCGGCCATGTGGTACGAGTAGGAGGAGAGGTCGCCGGTCGCTTCCTTGATGGAGGTACCGATATGGGTATCCTGGATGATGCCGAGCTCCTCAAGCAGTTCACGCTTCTTGGCGTTGAGCAACTGTTCGTATTTTTTGATGTCAGCTTCTTTCAGAGCCATTGAGCTCTCCTGCCGTTAAAGTTTCTTCACCGCGATAGCGGCGTCCTCGCCGTTGATATTCCACTGCGTGCCGCCGTCCGGCTCGCCAGTATCTAAGAACTCGATTGAGCGGGCCAGGGTTTCCCGCCGGATGAAATCATCGAACCGACCGGCCGCGGAACGGAGGGGTCCGGTCCCTCGTACCTGTACTGTTATCTTGTCGGTCACATCGAAGCCGGAGCTTTTGCGCATGTTCTGGATCTTGTTGACCATCTCGCGCGCGAACCCTTCGTCGATGAGCTCCTGGGTCAGGTCGGTCACCAGCGCGACCATCATCGGGCCGTCGCTCTCAACCGCAAAACCATCTTTCTCGATCTTCTGTATCTCAACCTCCTCCGGCGTCAGCGTGATGCTCGCGCCGTCAGGCTGGAAACTGAGCTTCCCGGACTGCTCGAACTGGCGCACCTGCTCGGACGACAGCCCGGCCACGAACGTCTGGGCCGCCTTAACATGCGACCCGAGCTTTGGTCCCGCCACTTTGAAATTCAGTTTTGCGCCGTAAGTGACATAATTCCCCAATTCCGCCGACGGGACGACCTCTTTTACGTTCAACTCGTCCTGGATGATCCCGAGATATTCGTTCAGCCTGCCGAAGTCGCTATCCTGCTTGACCCCAACCAATAATTTGGACAGCGGCTGACGAACCTTGAGGTTTTTCCGGGAGCGCGCGGCCCGCCCGAGCGAGACGATCTCCCGCACCATCTCCATCGTTTCATCCAGACGGCTGTCGATAGCCGACTCATCCGCTTTCGGGAATCCGGCCATATGGACCGACAAGGGGAGACCATGCTCCTGGCGCTTCTCTCCGGCCAGCTCTTTCCAGAGCAGTTCCGACGTGAACGGTGTGACCGGCGCGCTTATCCGGCTGATCCCTTCGAGAACGCGATAAAGCGTCAGGTAAGCCCGCATTTTTGACTGGTCATCTTCCTTGGCCCAGTAGCGGCGGCGATTAAGCCGGACGTACCAGTTGGAGAGATCGTCTATCACAAAACTCTGTATCCGGCGGGTCGGACGGGTGATCTCGTATTTGTCGAGATCGTCAGTGACATTTTTCACGAGCGACTGATAGCGCGACATCACCCAACGATCCATCGTCTCCGGCGCGCCGGCTTTGGATTCGAGAAACTTCTCGACTGTCATGCCCGCCTGATGCGCGCGATCCACGATATTATCGATATTGGCGTACAGCGCGAAAAAGCTGTACGTGTTGCGCAATGTATCGAAGTATTTCCGGCAAACCTCGGCCAGGCCGTTCTCGTCGAAATTGGTCGGCAGCCAGAGATTCGAGTTCGCCACCAGATACCAGCGGACCGGGTCGGCGCCATACTTGGCGACTGTCGCGAACGGGTCGACCACATTCCCCTTATGCTTCGACATTTTCTTCCCCTCTTTATCAAGAATGAACTCGAGCACGACCACATTCTTGAAAGACGCCCCCTTGGGAAGATCTTCGCGTATCTCGGACAGCATGGTCGAGATGGCGATCAGCGAGTAGAACCATCCGCGCGTCTGGTCAACCGCTTCGGAGATAAAGTCAGCCGGATATTTCTCTTTGAACTGCTCCAGGTGTTCAAACGGGTAATGCCACTGGGCAAACGGCATCGCGCCGGAATCAAACCAGACGTCGATCAATTCCGGGACACGCGACATCGTGCCGCCGCACTCGCACCGGAGCTTGACCTCGTCGATGGTCGGCCGATGCAGATCGAGTTTTTCTTCGGCGGCAAGCTGTTTCCACTTCGGGTCGTCCGCTTCGTTCACTAATTGTTCAACCGAGCCGACTCCGCGCATCTTGCCGCATTTCTGGCTGTCGCAGATCCAGATCGGGAGCGGCGTTCCCCAAAACCGTTCGCGTGACAGCGCCCAATCGACATTATTCTCCAGCCAGTTGAGCATTCGGCCGGTACGTATCTCATCCGGCACCCAATTGATCGCGTTGCTGTTCCGGATCAGCTGGTCGCGGAACTGGGTGGTGCGGATATACCAGCTCTGCCGGGCGATATAGATCAGCGGCGAGTCGCAACGCCAGCAGAACGGATAATTATGCTCATAGATCTCTTTCTTGAACATCCGCCCCGCGATTTTGAGATCTTTGATGATGATCGGGTCGGCGTCTTTGATATACATCCCCGCGTACGCGCCGGAGCCTTCGCGGAAATGGCCGTTCGCTTCGACCGCCTGGAAGACCGGCAAGTCGTACGCCCGCCCCACTTCATAGTCATCCGCGCCATAGCCGGGAGCGATATGCACAATGCCGGTGCCGTCCTCGAGCGTGACAAAATCGCCGGTGATCAGATAAAACGCCCTGGCGGCTTCGTTCTTGAAGGTATCAAACAGCGGCAGATATTTCCGTTTGGCGTACGCTGAACCTTTGCGCTTGTCGAGCGGCGCTTTTTCTTCGCCGAAAACTTTCGTCACCAGCGCCTCGGCCAGCACCAGCTTTTCCCCTTCATGCTCGACCATGACATACTCGGCGTCCGGCCGCATGCAGAGCGCGGCGTTGGAGGGGAGGGTCCAGGGTGTGGTGGTCCAGACGAGATAAGAGAAATCGCCATCGGCGGACTTCACCTTCACATAGATCGATGGATCCTTGACCAGGTCATACCCCTGCGCCACTTCGTGC
>JAMPYH010000023.1 GCA_023700785.1 Candidatus Zixiibacteriota bacterium | reverse complement strand
TCTCATACTCATTTCATCGTCATCCCATGCTCATAGTTGCGCCAGTATACATTAGTTTTAGTATTTAACCCACTTAATAACTTCGGCAAGCGTTGCCCTTTTTCCATACATCAGGACGCCGACCCGGAAGATCCTTCCGGCAACCCACGTAACCGCCATGGTCGTAAGGATTACCAGCAAAAAGCCTGCTATCACCTGGAGCATTAGGTCCGAAAATAGCGAAAACTCCCCCATGGTCGGGGCCAGGAAGCTGACCCGCATCATCATCATGGTCGGGGTGAAAAATGGAATGAAGGAAAGCACCATCGGGAGTGTCGAGTTGGGATCCTGCATCACCCGGAATCCAATAAAGACCGGCAGGAGCAAGGCAATGATGATCGGGAAATGGAAGTTCTGAGCTTCCTTCTCGGTCGTACAGATCGCCCCAATAACCGCGTATATGGTCGAGTACAAAAGATAGCCTGATACCAGGAATAAGGCGAACGAGATCGCCACGATCGGGTTGAGCGCGACTCGAGAGATCGACGGGTCGATATCGACCGCCATAAGGCTGGCGCCTCCAAAAAAGAGGCTCCCCATCAGGATCCAGGCGGCGACCGAAGTGAATGTAGCGCCACCCAGGCCGAGTACCTTACCCATCAGCAGTTGATACGGAGTAACTGATGATACCAGCACTTCCATTATACGCGTGGTTTTCTCTTCGATGACCGAACGCATCACCTGCATGCCGTAACCCAGGATCATGCCATACATCATCATGACAAAGAGCAGCATAGCGAAGTACTTCACCTTGATGGAGACGGCCTCGCCTTGAGTATTGCGGATGCCCAGATCGACGCGCTCCGTGAGGCGCATGACCGAGTCAACCGGCAGATTGACGTTAGATTGTCTAAGCCGGTGAGCCGCGAACACCTCCGACGTAACCTCCTCAAACCGATTAAGGCTGTTGAAGTCATCGGAGTTGGTGATCACATAGACGCTGGAGTCGCCAAGGCGGTCATCCTGGATAATGAGCGCGTATTTTAGAATGTCCTGGTCGACCTGCTGATTGATTGAGTCCAGTATCACCTCGGACGCGACCGCCTGGTCCGGTGGAATAGCGACATACTTGACGCTATAATATGCTGTCGTCGAATCATCTTTCAGGCGATCAGTCTGCAGTTTGGCCACAACTTCCGCGCCGAGCGAAGTACCCGTCCGATCAATGACCGCCATCGGTTCGGTTTCGCTGGCCGTCTTGTCGGCCATCAAGGTCGGCAGAAAAATGAACGCCGCCATCAACGCGGGGGTCAAAAGCAACCCGACAATGAAGGACTTTTTCTTTACTACCTGCTCGTATTCGTTTTTGGCGATGATCCAGATCTTAGACATGGCTCGCCTCCTGTCCCCGAACCTCTGAGGGATCGACCTGTGCCAACTCTATAAAGATGTCATACAGGGATGGCTCAACCACGGCGAAACGCCGCACTGAGACCTTTTCTACCAGCGCTCGAAGGATGCTATCCGGATTGGCGCCATTAGCCAGCCGAAGTTCAAGATAGCGATTGAAATCAGTGACACCCGCCACGCCCGGCAGTGAGGCGACAAATGAGCCGTCTCCCTCTATTTCCACCTGTACGGCATTTTTCCCAAAGCGTCCCTTAACTTCACTCAAACGGCCATCGATCACTTTTTGCCCCCGCGAGATCATGCAGAGGTTGTCGCACAGTTTTTCGGCCTGCTCCATGACGTGGGTCGAAAAGAGTACGGTGGTGCCCGAACGTTTGAGATCGAGCAGGACGTTCTTCATCAACTCGGTGTTCAGAGGATCCAGACCCGAAAACAGTTCGTCCAAAATGAGCAGCTCCGGCTCATGCATTATAGTAGTGATGAATTGGAGCTTTTGAGACATCCCCTTGGATAGCTCTTCTACCTTTCGCTTGCGATAACCGGATAGCTGCATTCGCTCCAGCCATGGGCCGATCTTGAGACGGGTCTTCGCGGGACTGTACCCCTTCAATTCCGCCATATAGATAATGATCTGCTCAAGAGTCATTTTCTTGTAAAGCCCGCGCTCCTCGGGGAGATAGCCAACCAGGTTAGTGAACTCCCTGGGGCGATCCTGACCATTGATCAGGATCCTGCCTGAATCCGGAGCGGTGATATTCATCACCATACGAATGGTGGTGGTCTTCCCTGCTCCATTTGGGCCAATAATGCCGTAGATCGCGCCGCGCGGGACCTGCAGAGACAGATCTTCCACCGCGACCTTTCCGTCGTATTCTTTTCGGATATGTTCAAGTTCCAGATACATAGCGTACCGCGATCACTTTCTTGGCTTGAGTTGTGAAGTATTGAGTGGGAGCTACGCGACCGTCAACTAAAAACGACCTCATGAGCCTGTTTCCAGCCGTCGCATAAAACTGAGCGCGTTGGCAGCCGCTTTGCCGTCATAACAATTATTGAAATAGACGTAGATCTGACTCACTTTGTTGCGTATCCGATCGATCCGCTTCCGCAGATCATCGAGTTCGTCCTCCGAATACAAATAGTTGTAGCGCTCCTCCCCCGATGCCCACCAGCCAGCCGCGTTGCGGCCGTGCATCCGCACATAGGCGGTGTCAATGGTCGCATGCAACTCGCGATCCATCAGCCCCGGAAGCTCCGGTTCATCGACCGAGACATACCCGAGTTTCTCCGAGGCCATTCGCTGCAGGATATCCCTTCTACTCCAGCTGGCATGCCGATATTCAACGAAAAGTTGATGTGGCGCGACCGCCTCGCGGCAGCGAATAACATGCGCCAGAGCGGCCGGGCTCTGGCGGAACGAATAGGGGAACTGAGCAAGGCATCCGGCCAGTTTGCCGGACGCCGCGAGCGGCTGTATGCTTTCGATAAAACGCGCAATGTCAGATTCAAAGTCGCTTCGTCGATGGGTAAAGGACTGAGGGACCTTAACCATGAGGTCAAACGCGTCGGGCGCTTTCCTGGCCAGATTCCGCATCACCGCCGGGTGAGGGACGCGGTAATAGGTTGAATTGATCTCAACAGTCGGGAAGCGGGTGACATAATAGTCGAGCATCTTCCCTTGCGGCGTGTAATGCGGATAGAAGTTGCCGACCCAATCGGCAAAACTGTAACCCGAAGTACCGACGCGAATGGTCGCTAAACGCGAGTTGGATGCTGATCCCTCTTTGCTTGTCATCG
The DNA here is from genome assembly GCA_023700785.1 of Candidatus Zixiibacteriota bacterium. Taxonomy (GTDB): domain Bacteria; phylum Zixibacteria; class MSB-5A5; order GN15; family FEB-12; genus FEB-12. The sequence continues at coordinate 12,242 of JAMPYH010000023.1, read as the reverse complement.
CCCACAATATAATGTAAAGCGAACAGGTCAATATCAGATTCTAATTAACGGGATGGTCGCCAAGGTGTTACGAAATCGGATGCGCTACTTTTCGGCGAGCTTTTGGAATCGCACCTTGCCGCATTTCGGGCAAACCCATTTGCGCTGCTTGTGGAACGTTCGCTTGAGTTCGGTCATGGCGAGCTTGCACTTCCGACAGGTCATGGCTACTTCATGAATCCGAGCAAATCTGAGAGCAGGAACTCCGCCCGTCCGATAAAGACCGACATGCGGGACATGACCGTGTATCCGAAGGTCGCGCCAAAGAAAACCATGAGAAAATAGGTGCCGATCTTCGCGGACAGACCCAGCGCTCCCTGGTGCGGGCGGCTGAAATAGAAGTATGACAATGTCGCGAGCAGGCCGATCAAAACGACAATACCCGAGAAACTCGGGCCTGCCCCAGTACCGACTACATTGCCGACCGTATCGGACATCTGGGTCAGGATGCGCGGGCCAAGCATCGCCGGTATGGCCGCGCCGGCGCCGGAGCCGATCAGAACAGCCAGAGGTATGCGGGACAGCGGCGAAAACCTGGGCACCATTCGCGCGAAGATCATCAGGCCGAGAGTTAAGGGGACTATCAGGGAGAACTTTCCTCCAGCCAGCGGTTCAAACAGCAGATCCATCATGGTGCTGGTCCAGGCAATGACAAGAGCATAGCCGATAGAAACCCCTACCAACAGATACTCCGCGAACTTGTAGATCGGGTTGTCGCGATAGAGGAATGTCAGTATCGCAATGGTCAGAAGTCCGGCGATCAGAGTGCTGATGTCCATCAGTCCCTCCTCCGTCGCGAGACAAAGTAAATGACATTTCCCGCCAGGATAAGCAGCAGGATATAAATGTGCGCGGAGGCCTGGGCAAGCATCCCGCGCTGCCCTCCCCCACCGATCTTGAGCAGTGTTTCGTATTCAGCGGCGCCGCGCAGGCCGCCGATCAGGGCGTGGAGTTGGCCCGAAGAAATATACGGATCGTAAGTGGTGACCATAGCCGCGGTCATGGCGGAGGATATCCTTATCCCAAAGCGCGATTGACCGTATTCGATCCAGTGCACCGCCATGTTGCCGTCACCGATTGAGACGACCCCCGCGACCTGCTGATAGTTCACCACCCCCGAAAGCATCGAGAGCGAATCATAGGGAGTTCCGAAATAGTCCTGCGGGAACGTCTTCTCGATCGATTCGCCCATCGAGAGGATCGCCGCGATATACTGGGGTTTGAATCCAAGATAAACCCAGTCCCGGCCATACTGCCTGCCAGACTCTGATGCCGCCATTTCCATAAGGCGGTAGCCGATGCCCGTACCTTCGGCCAGCAACGCGACTCCGATTATCCGGTGCCCCTTGCTGAATGAGTGCCGCACAAGCGCCAGCGCGGCGGGCCGGATCTCCGGGAGTGACGATGATTCGTGATCGAATGAATAGATCAGGACCGACCCTTCAGGCAGCGAGTCAATATATTCGAACATCCGTTGAGTCTCATCGGAGATGGTCACATCCGGACGAACGCCAAGCAACATCGCGCCGACTACAACAATAAGCAGTCCGACAAATGTCCAGTGGCGAGCTTCGAGTTTCATCGTCCGCCTCCCAGCCAGGTTCGTTCGATCCCGACGATCACGCGCAAGGATGTCGTAAGTGACCCCAACCCTATGCCGATCAGGATCGCTCTTCTGGCGGCCATCGATGGATAGCTGCGGATCCAATCGGCGGTGGCGATCAGACCGGACGCGAACTGACCCTCGACCCAACTACGACTCAGCAGTATGACCACGGCCGATATCAGCAGAATCGCGGCGGGCAGCGACCTGGCGCGAAAACCCCTGAACGAGGCGGATGCCACGAAAAACGCAAGCAAAGCAAAAACCGTTGACTGAAGTGGAACCTGGATATTCTCGAATATCCACATAAACGGGGTATTGGCGCCGATCCCCCAGATGATCGCGACTGTGGGCATGGCGACCAAGCCGATCAGCGAGATGATCCGATAACCGGAATCCTGTCCCCGCTGGATGTTTTTCACATTCACGCGCAGGAAACTGACCGCGCCGACTATCAGCGCGAACGCGTAGATCACCTGCCAGTATTCTGTGGTGATGGTCAGCGCGATAGTTCGCGCGGCCGGATGCGGGGAGAAAAACAGCAGGAACATCACGACGCCGAAGATCGCGCAGATAATCTGGGCAAGGCGTCGAGACATCAGAATCTCCACCAGCGACTGTCAGGAATGACAAGGGCCCAAATAATTGCGATCACCAGAACCGCGGCAATGACAAACTTGAGCATATCCTGCGCCCGTACCGACGCGAGGATCGCCTGATCATTGGATAGGTAGCCGGATGCCGCAAAGAGCTCCTCACCTATCAGGGTATAATCGCACGCGACAATAAAAAAGGCGAGCTGGATGGTTGAATCGGTCCCGGCGATCTGGATCGCGCCAACCGTGTTGCCGGTCTCGGCAATGATCAGCGATTCCGCCTCAAACGTCCCCAACATCAGCACGGCCGCCGGCTTTTGCCGGCTGATGATCCCCTCCACCGCGGCGGCGTAGCCAAACTGAGACGATGACACAAAGCGGATATCTTCCTCCCGAAAACGGTCAGCGAAACCGGCGCGCGCGTAACTCTCGCGCACAACTTCCTGAGCGACCGACTGGATCACCGGATCATGAGTTGGATAGATCAGACGGCAATCATACAAAGCCGTTTTTTCCGCCACCTGGCCGAGAATATTCATCGAGGCGATAGTGGTCGGCCGCTGGATATCTCCCCCCCAACCAGGTGTAAAAACCACCGGACGAGCCATTTCCGTAGCCCGACCGATGGCGTCATCCACCGCGCGCAAGCCGGCGATGGGCCGCGGTCGATAGGCTTCGCGGCTGGTCCGATGGTAGGTGGTGTACAGCACTACGGCGATAGCAATAACTGCCGCGACCAACGTCGGGAGTTTGCCTGTGTCAAGCCACGCAGGATCGGCCGCCGGGAGGATCGTTTCCAACATGGATGCAGCTTAGACCCTGTGCGACGCCAAATCAACTAAAGATTTTTTGTTGGCCGCGCGATATGGTCGCTCTATATTCCGGCCAATCGCATAAGGAAGAAAATCGATGAAGCGCTTTTTGGCTCTAATGACAACTCTGCTTATCACTGGTACTACTGCCTCGGCGAGATCGACCATCGAGTGGTGGCAGTTCTGGACCGACCCAGGGATCAAGCCGACGGTCGATTCACTGGTCACGGCCTTTGAACAAGCCAACCCCGACATAGATGTTACTGTGACGGATCTAACATGGGCGAACGGGCAGGAGAAGATCGTCATCGCGCTGGCATCCGGCACGGGCCCGGACGTACTAGAACTGGGGAGTGATTGGATCGCACAGTTCGCGGATAACGGCCATTTGTCAGATCTCACAGCCGAATTGGCGCCGGACAGCGCGCAGTTTTCGGGATGGGGGATGTCCACCTATGGAGGGAAGCTCTACGCCAAACCATGGATCCTTGGGACTCGGGTGCTTTTTGCCAATCGCGACTTGCTAAACAAAGCCGGATATCCGCCTGACTTTGTTCCCGCGACGCTGGTGCAGTTCAGAGACGCCGCGATCAAAATAGGCACCGCCTTGGGCAAAGACGTGTACGGCTGGGGCTCGAATACCGCCGAGAAGCACCGCCTCTACAAAAAGTATCTGCCTTTCTTCTGGTCCTGGGGCGCGCAGTTGTTCACCGACGATGACAAATATTGTGTGATCTCATCAGAGAACGGCATCAACTCGCTCACGTTTTACAAGATGATCCATGACTCCATAGGCTTTGTCGCTGACCAGCGAGGAGTTGAAGACGCGTTTTTGGACGGCAAGGTCGGCTTTGTGCTCTCCGGCGACTGGCTGGTGAAGCGCATCGAACTGGAGAAGCGTAAATTCAATCTGGCGGCGTTTCTCATGCCGGGCTGGGATTTTCCGGGAAGATCATTCCTCGGTGGGGAGTTTCTCGCGATCAACGAACAGAGCGGCAATAAGGCAGCGGCAGTGAAGTTCATCAATTTCATCACCTCGCCTGAAGCTCAAATGGCGTTCTGCAAGGCAAACCGTTCAGCCAATCCATCGAGCAAGGCTGCCCAGAACGATCCGTACTTCGAATCCGATCCGATCTTGAATGTATTCATCAAGCAAATGCGTAACTCGATCCATCCGCCGGTTGATCCAAACTGGCCGGCATACGAAAATGCTATCGAAGCGGCGGTCGAAGATGTTCTTTTTGGGAGAGGACTTCCCGCCACTGCCTTGAGGGATGCCAACCGGAAGATCATGGAAGCTCGCTCCAGGAATGCGAAACCATAGGACCATCGCCTATCTCTACACTCTTCCCTGGGTGATCACTTTTGGTCTTTTCTGGACATTTCCGCTCATCTACTCCTTTCTGATGGGGTTCACCAATAGTCGTTTGCTGGCGAAAGAGTTCTCATGGATAGGATGGGCAAACTACTCCGCGCTGCTTCAAGATTCTGCATTTCTATCAGCGCTCAAGAATACGTTTGTTTTCGCGCTGGGGACAATACCTGTTACCACTGTGTTGGCTCTGTTGTTGGCACTATTGGTGAATCGGGAGTTTAAGGGGCGGGGTCTGTTTCGCTCCGGTTTTTTCGTACCGTCGATAACGTCGCTTGTCGTGGTCGCGCTGATCTTCGCTAATTTATACAGCCGGGGCGGATATGTCGCGATGATCGGGCAGATGCTTGGGTTTGAAACGCCCCAAAATGGTTTTCTCTACGACAGCGGCACCGCGCTCTATTCGATCATGGCGATGGACGTCTGGATGTCCGTCGGCTACTATATGTTGATCTTTTTGGCCGGACTAAAGGCGATTCCGGATGAGCTGTATGAAGCCGCTGAGATCAATGGCGCGTCGCCGACGCGCCAATTCTTCTCCATTACGCTCCCTCTCCTCAAGCCGGTCGCGTTATTTATCCTGGTAGTCAACTCGATCAAGTCGTTTCAGGTCTTTGTCGAGATCTTCGTGATGACCAAAGGGAAATTTGACACCATGACTTCGGTCTATTTCATCTATGAGAAGGGGTTGACCACACAGTTCGAGTTCGGGTACGCGTCGGCCGCGGCCTATATCCTCTTTGTCATCATCGGGATCTTCTCGCTCGCTCAGTTCCTGCTGTTCCGACAGAGGAAGGATTACTCGTGGTAAAGCGCGTTACGCCGGGAGTGCAGCTCGCGAGATACGCTGTCCTGTGTCTGGTTCTGGGCACGATGCTCTTTCCGTTCGGGTGGATGGTCAGAGTATCACTGATGGAGCCCGGATCGCTCAGCGAGATCGGCCTTTTTTCCGGAAGCTTTACGCTCGCCAATTTCACTGAGTTGTTTCAGCAGACCAATATGGGAAGGTATTTTCTCAACTCGATCCTTGTTGGCGTGGCGGTGACTTTGGGGAATCTCTTGTTCTGTTTTATGGTCGCTTACACGTTGGCCAGATATCAGACGCTGCCGAACAAGTTCCTCTTTTTTACCGTGATCGTGATCCTCATGATCCCCGCGCACATCACCATCATTCCGCTCTATTTATTGGCGGTCAAAGCCAAAATGTACGACAGCTACTGGGCGCTCATTCTCCCCTGGCTGGTCAACCCGATCGGCATATTCCTCGTAAAGCAGTACATTGAATCTATTCCGCAATCGATGGAAGAAGCGGCGCGTATTGACGGCGCCGGGGAACTTCGCATCCTCTTTGGCGTGGTGATGCCGCTGTGCAAACCGGCCCTGGCTGTCCTGGCGATCCAGGTCTTCTTTACGAACTGGAACTCGTTTCTCTTTCCCTACATTCTGACCCAGAGCGAGTCGGTTCGCACGCTCCCGGTCGGTCTGGCTATGTTTCAGGGGCACCAGGCGATCGACTGGCAGCATCTGATGGCCGGCTCGACGGTCGCGGTCCTGCCGGTATTGATACTTTTTGTCTTCCTGCAGCGTCGCATTGTTTCGGGTATAACTGCTGGTGCGATAAAGCAATAGGTCACACGCCAGATATTCGTTGCGTCTTGGGCTGACGCCTCCTAACTTTATAATCAACTAATCTACACCTATCCGCATATAAAGCCTTGAAAGGAGACTCTCCACATGAAGCAAACGCTTCTCGCCATTCTGGCTGTTTCCCTCCTTGTCGCGGGGTGCGGGGCAAACAAAAAGTATGTTGACGCTCAAGTGGCCGCCGCCGAAGAGCGTTCCAACAGCAAACTGACCGCCGTTTCATCCAAGACCGATGAAAACGCCGAGCAGTTGGCCCGTCTGCAGTCGCTGTCGAGCGAGCTCAGCCGAAAAACCGATATGGCGCTCAATCAGGCCGCTGGTTTTGAAAAATACCAGGTGATCTGGCAGGGCGAGATCAATTTCGGCTTTGACCAGTACGATATCGATCCGGAAGCGCAGGCGATCCTCGATGAGGCCGGCCGTCAGATGACCAGTCGTAAGCAGGCGATCGCGGAGATAGCCGGCTACACCGATCGCATCGGCTCGCGCGAGTACAACTATGTGCTCGGCGAACGACGTGCCAATGCGGTCAAGCGCTATCTCGGCGACAATTTCTCGGTAGGGATGTTCCGGATGTTCACCGTGTCGTACGGCAAGGACAAGGCGGATCAAATGCCGGATCAGCCGCAGGCAGGTGCCAAAAACCGTCGGGTTACCGTCACGCTTTGGGCGCCTCCGTCAACCGAGACAGCCGCAGCCAATTAGCAGTTCTCCTGACTGAAGGAAGCAAGACTCAAATCAAAGCCCTGAGCGTTCGCTCGGGGCTTTTGTTTAAGGCTATTTGAAGATCATTTCGATGCCGGTCGTTTCAAAGCGCGCCCGGACAGCGATAGTATCGGGATGAATCGAGAAAGTCTCGGCCGTTCGGAACGGACGGAGTGAACCCTCGCCGCGCTTCCCATCTTTGTCCGAGTCTATAAATCCCGACAACAGATATTTCCCTCCCGGCACGTTGATCGTGAACTCTCTCCCCTTTACCGTTATCGTATCCACGAATTTGTCGGAGACCTCGCGGAAGATCAGCACGGCCGGGTCGGCGGCCTTGTCTCTCGGGCGGATCGACACCGTTCCGGCAATTGTTCCGAGCGAGTCAGCATCAAGAGTTCCGAATGAAAACGTAGTTATGGAATCTCCCAGCAGATTGCCGGCGAGGTCAGCGACCTCAAACTCCGCCACGTTTATCTTGTACGCTGTCCCGGGCAACAAAGTATCGGCCGTTATCTCAACGTGAGTGGCGTCGGACCAATTCAGACTGGTCGGCACTAAAATAGAATCTGAGCGGTATAGTTCGATCGTCTCCTTGTCCAGTTTGGTCCTGTCGATCGGCTCGCTGAAGGCCAACGTTATGCGAATGTCGCTGACAAAGGAGGGTCGTTCCGGCGGAGTGTGACGGATAATGCTCGGCGTCTCCGTGTCGTCTCCTGCTCGGACTGTCAACCCCTCGTACACCGAGGGAGCGTCGGGAACAATCGGAACGTTTAAGAGATATTCTCCTGGCTCCAATTTCCCAAAGGTCAGGGTGACCACGGATGATTCATTTAAGTCGGACTCGATCATCCCCGTGGGGTTGACCACTTTGCTACTATCACTGGTTAGTGCGAGCGAAGCATCCGACAGGTGCTCCCTCAAATGAGTCAACGAGGCCGGCGAGGAAAGGCGAGCACGAACCAAGCCACTGAAACTATGGGTTGCGGAGACAATTCCCGGGGCCGTTGTATCCGCAGTCGCCAGTTGGAGATTCAACTCCTCGAGGTATGCTTCACCCCCCACGAGAATTGGCCGGTCTGGTATCGCCATCGCCTCTCTCGTCGGATTGAGCCGATCATCCCGATTTCGGTCAACAAACGCGATCAACCGAAATTCCTGATCCGGCAAGTATTTCAGATTGAAATACCCTTTCGCGCTGGTCAGAGTGACATAGTCCGGATACAGCGAATCGAAGGCCTCGGTGTCTGAAACCCTGGAGACATTCCACAATCCGACCAGCACGCCGGATTGGGGATCACTCCCCTGATACACATATCCTGCGATCCGCCCGGAGTCAAGATCCGCGCCTGTACTGAAGGCGATGGTCATCGAGCTATCGAGCCGGTTGTTCCTGAGATCGGTCACCGCGGAGCCGACAGTCACGACATACGTCTGGTTGGTGTCAAACGGCTCGTCAAATGTTATGCCGAGTCTATCCGAGCGCCATTTGAGTTCAGGGTCCTTTTCCGGACGCGGGGAGATAAAGACCTGTTTCCCCGCGCCAGATTGAACCCGCTCGGAGAAAAAGATCTCGATAGCGTTGCCGGGGGTTACGTTGGTTGATCCATTAGCGGGGAGGGTGGAATCTACCCGGGGGGCGAGCCGATCAACTTCTCCCCCGGGCGGCGCTTGTACTTCGGCACAACTCAGCATCCAAAGTAAGCCGAGAAGCAGCAGCACGGCAGAAGCTCGGAACGGCGAACCGGTTACGGTCACCTTTGCAGTTTCTCCCTGATCAGTGTATTCGACGAGTCAATGTCCAGCGCTCGTTGCCACCAGAGACGAGCCTTATCCTCAAGCTTCACTGCTTTGTAGGCGTCACCGAGATGATCAAAGACGGTGGCGTCGGAAACCATCTCCGCAGCTTTCTCAAGTTGCTTGAGGGCTTCGTCGTATTGTCCCAGCCGATAAAAGACCCACCCGTAACTATCGAGATAGGCGGCGTTGGAGGGATCCAGTTGCACGGCGCGTTCGATGAGATTGCGGGCGTAATCAAGCCGCTCGCCCCGATCGGCAAGCATATATCCAAGATAATTGAGCGCCTGGTGATGGTTTGAGTCGGCTCTGAGGATCGACTCAAACATGCTGATCGCGTCTTCAACCTTGCCCAACCGTTCGTAATATGAGCCGATAGCGAATCTCAGTCGAAGCGAGTCTCTCGAAGATCTGACACGCGCGAGTCCGTCCGTGTATGACCGGAGCTCGTTTTCCGGTTGTTTAAGTTCGTGGTAGGCGAACGCGAGATCTATCCAACTTTGTGAAGCGGTATCCTCAAACTGAGCGACCATCTGGAACTCGTCGCGGGCGCGCTCGAATTGACGCTTGAGTATCGCGATATGTCCCAGATAGTAGTGATTAAAGACCGCCCGCTCACCCCCGCGCACCAGGTCAGTGAAGATCGAGTCGGCCTGGTCCAGAGAATCGAGGCGGAAATACAGCAGACCCAGCCTGCGCACCGACGGCCGGTCCAGCGGCGCAAGTTCCACCACTCGTTTCGCGTGCGGCAAGGCGAGATCAAACGAATCCCGGTCGATGTAGAGCGCCACCATTTGGCGGTGCAGTAGTATGTTATCGGGATCCGCCGTCAGCCCCCGGCTGATCACGATCTCGGCCGAGTCCAGCTGACTGCCGAGCACATACAGTTCGCCGAGACCGGCGATGGCCATGCTGTTCTCAGGCGAAAGATTGGCGTCCAGCGAGCGCTGGAAAGCCGCTTTGGCGCGATCTGTCTCGCCGCGCTGGGCGTAGATCCTTCCCATTTCGTTCCAGACGCGAAAATTCAGTGGGTCTATCCGAACCAGATTCTCGTACGCCCAGACGGTTGAATCGATATCGTTTCGCGCGCGATAGGCCGTCGCCAGGAATGAGAATGCCTGAGCATTGTCCGGCTCAAGTTCAGCAAGCTTGTGGAAAGCGCCAAGCGCCCGCTCCGGATTGCCGAGTGCCTGGTAGCAGGCGGCCTGCAGTCGATAGCCCGAAACGTCCATCTGCTTCAGCGCGGCAAGTTGAGTCAACGCTTTCTGCGGCTCACGGAGGCGGTAATACACTTCGGCCAGCGAGTAGCCGAGCTCGTACGACTCTGGATAATACGCCAGCGCGATCTTGTAGCTCTCGGCGGCCGACCAGAGGTCGCCCATCTGTTCGAGCAGGATGGCGTTGACATAGGCGTTGTAGGCGAGCGGATTGAAGTTTTGTCCGGCGCCGGTGATATTCGTAAGCGTGATCCGGATAGGATTCGAGCCGGAATCAGGCGGCGCCTGGAACTGCGCGGAGGCGGTCAGCGTAAGCGACAAGGTCGCGGCAACGATGTACAGCAATCTCTTCATCGGGACATTCATATTGCTCTGTTATACACCTGCGCCCGCCTATCGAGTGATCCTCAAATAGCGGCGCTTCCCCACCTTTAGGATCACCGGCCCCTTTGCCAATTCCTTTTCGTACTCAAATTCAAAATTCGCGTCGGACACTTTGTCGTCTCCGATATGCACGCCGCCACCCTCGATGAGCCGCCGACCTTCGCCGTTGGACTTGGTTTGCCTGGTGGCGGTAAGGATCGCGACCAAGAGCGGCTTGGGGCCGCTAACGCCAAGTTTTTCGAGTTCCCCGCGGCTGAACTCTTCGATCTCATCCGGCAGCTGCTTCTGCGAAAACACGCGTTCGAACTCTTCTCGTGCCGCTTGCCCGGAGCCAGCCGGATGGTACATATCGACCAACTTCTCCCCCAGTGTCTTCTTCAGCAGCATCGGGTTTTGTGAAGGATCCGCAAGCGTACGCTTGATCTCGGCCAATTTCTCCAAGGATACATCTGTTGCCAACTCATAGTAGTCATAGATAAGATTATCAGGGATGGACATCGATTTCCCAAAGATCTCCTTTGGACTGTCCGTTATCCCAATATAATTCCCCAGCGATTTCGACATCTTTTGCACGCCATCCGTACCGACCAAAAGGGGCAAAGTGAGGATGCACTGCTGCTCGACGCCGTAAGCTTCCTGAATGACCCGGCCCGCCAACAAGTTGAATTTCTGCTCGGTGCCGCCTATCTCGACATCGGAGCGAATTGCCACAGAGTCGTATGCCTGCATCAGTGGATAAAGCAACTCATGCACCGAGATAGGCTCACCCGCCTTAAAGCGCTTAGTGAAGTCATCGCGTTCAAGTAACCGCGCCACAGTATATTGCGCGGCGAGTTTCATCACCTCAAGGAACTCCATCTTTTTGAACCACTCGCCATTAAAACGGATCTCGGCCTTCGATCTGTCGAGGATCCTGAAGAACTGGGTCTCGTAGGTCTCCGCGTTTTTCATGATCTCGTCATAGGAGAGCTGCGGGCGCGTGGCGGAGCGACCGGATGGATCACCGACGGAGGCGGTATAATCGCCGACTATCAGCACGATCTGATGACCAAGGTCCTGGAAAGTCTTGAGCTTGCGGATACCGACTGTATGGCCGAGGTGTATATCCGGCGAAGTTGGGTCAAACCCCTGTTTTATCCTGAGCGGTCGATTCTGAGCGATCGACTTCTTTAGCTTGAGATGAAACTCATCCTCGGGGAGCAGGTCAACCGCGCCTCGCGCGATCTCCTGCCACTGTCGCTGAAACTCTGTTAACACCCAGGGCTCAAAACTAGCGGTCGTCAAAATTAAATCCCTTTCGGTAAACTCAAGGACAATATCGGCATATAATAGCTGTGACTTTCCGAGAAAGCGGACAAGCAATACGGATTGTCATCGGGCTGAGCATACGGAAAATAGTGTCAAAAAGCAATCAGGTAATGACTTACCGCTGTCGACATTTTACCTTGACTCCTCTTCAACCAAGGTGGTAAATACCCGACATGGCCTGGACACCCCAGATCGACTTTCATTCTGAAACGACTCGCAAGCGGATACGGACGACTGCCGCCATCGTTGGCGCGTTCATCGTTTTCCTGGTCATCCTCGTCTTGATCAAGGGTTACCAGGTCTATCAGACCGACCTGCCGTCATTCGAGCAGTTGCACAATATCGAGCCGAGTCTGAGTACGCGGGTGTATGATCGAAATGGCGTATTGCTGAAGGAGTTTTACAGCGAAAATCGAGCGCTGACCCCTTACGCCGATCTCCCGAAACCGCTCATTGACATGCTGCTGGCGTCGGAAGACCAGCAGTATTACGATCACTGGGGGATCAATATCACCCGTGTCGCGGTGGTCGCGGTCACCAACATACTTCACCTGCAGATCAGAGCCGGCGCTTCGACCATCACCCAGCAGCTTTCGCGAATGCTCTTCCTGAACCAACGCCAGACGCTCGAGCGAAAGATAAAGGAGGCTCTCACCGCAATTAAGCTGGAGCGCACATATTCCAAGGAAGAGATACTTGAGATGTATCTCAACCAGTACTACTTCAGCCGCGGGGCGTATGGTATCCAGGCGGCGGCTCACCTGT
>JAMPYH010000304.1 GCA_023700785.1 Candidatus Zixiibacteriota bacterium | reverse complement strand
TTGAAGTGAGCAAAGGCCTTGTTGGCCTCAGCCATCTTATGGGTATCCTCCTTCTTCTTAATGGATGCGCCTTCATTGTTCGCGGCGGCCAAGAACTCAGCCGCGAGTTTTTCAGACATGGACTTTTCGCCACGGTTCTTGGAATAACTAATGATCCAGCGGATAGCGAGCGCGGTCCGACGGTCCGGCCGAACCTCGGTCGGGACCTGGTAGGTCGCGCCGCCAACCCGGCGGGATTTAACTTCGAGTACTGGCTTGACATTATTGAGCGCCTTGCGGAAAAGATCGATCCCGGGCTGTCCGGCCTTCTTCTCCACCAGATCGATGGCGCCATACATGATCCGCTCGGCGGTCGACCGCTTCCCTTCTTTCATCAGGCAGGCGATAAACTCGGCGACCGCGCGGTCGTTGTATTTGAAATCGGCTTCCATTGGCCGACGATGTCCCAGCGAAATTTGACGCGGCATACTACTTGTCCGTTACAGAATCACGATTTTGGTTTCTTGGCCCCGTACTTGGAGCGTCCACGTTTGCGATCATTGACACCGGAGGTATCCATCGTGCCGCGGATGATATGGTACCGCACGCCCGGGAGGTCCTTGACACGACCCCCGCGGATCAACACGATCGAGTGCTCCTGCAGGTTGTGGCCTTCACCGGGGATATAGGCGGTCACTTCCATCTGGTTCGTCAGACGAACGCGGGCGACCTTGCGGAGCGCCGAGTTCGGCTTTTTGGGCGTGGAGGTATAGACGCGAGTGCAAACGCCGCGTTTCTGCGGGGAGCCTGCCAGCGCCGGGGTCTTGGTCTTCTCTACAACTACCTGACGCCCAATACGAATCAACTGGTTAATTGTGGGCACACTATCTCCTGAATACTCTCAACTAAAGCCTACGTCTCGCAAAGAGACTCGCAATGTATGCTTAACACCAGACCTGTCAAGCGTTTTCTTTGAAAATGTCCGCTACCGTAGTACCGACATTCTCTTCGATCTCATCCACAAATTCCGGGGATTCATCGATCACTTTCGTGTCACGGTATCGCTCGATCCCGGTTCCGGCCGGGATCAGGTGTCCAATTATGACATTTTCCTTAAGTCCAAGCAGATAATCGACTTTGCCGGAGATCGCGGCTTCGGTCAACACTCGGGTGGTTTCCTGGAACGAAGCGGCGGAAATAAACGATTCGGTGGACAGTGACGCCCGGGTAATTCCCAGAAGCAGTGACTCGGCCGTCGCCGGCTCGCCGCCTTCAGCGATCACGCGGGAGTTTTCCTCGGAGAAGTTGATCTTGTCAACCTTTTCTCCTTCAAGGAAATTGGTGTCGCCGGGGTGATCCACGACCACTTTCTGCAGCATCTGGCGGACGATCGTCTCGATATGCTTATCGTTGATCTTCACGCCCTGCAGACGATAGACTTCCTGGATCTCGTTTACCAGGTATTCCTGTACCTTGTAAACACCAAGGATCTTAAGGATATCGTGGGGGTCAACGGAACCTTCGCACAGGCGGTCGCCGGCACGAACGAAATCGCCGTTGTGAACCATCATATGCTTGCCGTGCGGGACGAGGTACTCGCGGACTTCGTCCTGCTCCCCCTTGACGATGATCTGCTGCTGGCCGCGGACGATCTTGCCGAACTCGACGGTACCGTCAACTTCGGAGATGACCGCCGGATCGTGCGGGCGGCGAGCTTCGAACAGCTCAACCACGCGCGGCAAACCGCCGGTGATATCGCGCGACTTGGAGATCATACGTGGCATCTTGACAATGATATCGCCGGGCTTGATCACCTGACCGTCATGCACCTGCAACTGGGCATCGGTCGGGATACGATAGCTGGCGAGGGTCTTCGAGGTGTTATGCTCGTCAACGACCGTGATCCTTGGGAAGAGCGTGCGGTCGCGGTATTCCACGATGCGCATCACCGAGAGACCGGTCTGCTCGTCCACTTCTTCGCGCATGGTCATGTCGGGGATGATATCCTCGAACTTGATCTTGCCGCCTCGTTCGGAGACGATCGAGCCGGTGTACGGATCCCAATCATACACGATATCATCTTTTTTGACTTCCTGGCCGTCCTTCACCAGCATGTGCGCCGCATAGGGCACTTTGAGGCGGGTGCGGACACGGCCACGGTTGTCGATGATATGCGCTTCGCCGACGCCTTCGCGGCTGACGACGATCTCGGTGCCGTCGTCTTTCAGTACCGTCGCGATATTCTCGAGCTTGATCGTACCGTCATACTTGGAGCGAACCTGCGACTGCTCCGCGATACGGGCAGCAGCGCCACCGATGTGGAATGTACGAAGCGTGAGCTGCGTACCCGGTTCGCCGATCGACTGGGCGGCGATCACGCCGACCGCTTCGCCGATATCGACCAATTTGCGCGCGGCCAGATTTCGGCCATAACATTTGGCGCAAACACCCCACTTGGCTTCGCAGGTGAGCACGGAACGGATGCGGACGGATTCGATACCGGCTTCTTCGATCGCGCTCGCTTCATCTTCGTTGATCTCGTCGCCGGCCATCACGACCACTTTCTCCGAGATCGGGTCATAGACATCATCCAGCGCCACGCGGCCGAGGATACGGTCGCGCAGGGACTCGATGACTTCTTCACCCTCTTTGAGGGCCTGCACATCGAGACCAAGAATAGTATTGCAATCAACTTCGCGGATGATAACATCCTGCGCGACATCAACCAGTCGGCGGGTCAGGTAGCCGGCGTCCGCGGTTTTCAACGCGGTATCGGCGAGACCTTTGCGCGCGCCGTGCGTGGAAATGAAGTACTCCTGCACCGTAAGACCTTCGCGGAAGTTCGAGATAACTGGAGTTTCGATGATCTCACCGACGCCGCCCGTGATCTTCTTCTGCGGCTTGGCCATAAGACCGCGCATACCGGCAAGCTGGCGGATCTGTTCGCGCGAGCCTCGCGCGCCTGAGTCAGCCATCATAAAGACCGGATTGAAGCCCTGGTTCTGCGTCGCGAGATTCGCGAACATCACTTCGGAAACTTCGTTCGTGGTCTTGGTCCACTGGTCGATCACTTTGTTGTAGCGCTCGCCGTTGGTGATGGCGCCGCGCTCGTACTGCTTCTGGATCTTGGTGACCGCTTTTTTGGCGTCCTCGATCAGCTGATGCTTTTCGTCCGGGACGACCAGGTCATCGATCGATACGGTGACACCGCCACGCGTGGCGAATTC
>JAMPYH010000303.1 GCA_023700785.1 Candidatus Zixiibacteriota bacterium | reverse complement strand
CCAGACCGCGTATGTGAGCATGATCGGCACTGCCTCAGGGAGCGTCTGGAATCCTGAAGTCGCGGCATGCATGACCCGAAAGATAGTACCGGCTATCAGCGCCAACCCGAGATTTGAGATCGGCCCGGCCGCGCTGATCCATATATCAGCGACGCGGGGATTGCGAAGATTCATCGGATTTACAGGTACCGGCTTTGCCCAACCAAAGCGGAATTGTGACGCGATCATCACCATCAGGCCGATCAGGTCGATATGCGCGATCGGATTGAGCGTCAGTCTCCCCATTCTCTCGGCTGTATCATCGCCAAACTTCTTCGCCGTCCAGGCATGAAAAAACTCATGGACTGTCAGTGACAGCAGAAGTATCGGCAGGCCAATAGCCAGTCTTTGCCAGAAATCAGGTCCAAACATCAGTTATCTGCGTCGCTCCATTTACATTCACCCGCTCGGTGTTATACACTACCGATCCGCTCTTGCCGAACCACTCCGTCTGAAGGACGCCGGCCCGGAGACTGCGTTCGAATCGCGATCATAAAACCGCCAAAGCCGGTCCGCCGCTTTGGTGATGCCTATACGCGGCGAAACTTCGACCTCAGGCTTCGGATCGTGTCTGTCTTCAAGGTACAGTATTGAATCCTCCAGCGCCATATCGTATCCATTCTGTTCCAAAGTGAGCCCAAACGACCGGCAACACCTGCCGGGGCCAGACAGCAGCTTTGAACCGGGGAGAACGGTCTCTGTCCGCCTCCGCATGATCTCTACCCCTTCAACTGGCTCCGCCGCTCGAAGGAGAACGGCCGCTGGGAATGATTCCTTTTCCGTCACAAAATTGAGACAATAGTAGGAGCCATAAATGAGATAGAGGTAGGCTGTCCCCGGTTTATCGTACAGATGTCTGTTCCGCTTGCTCGGGCCCGATGCCGCGTGACAGGCAGGATCGTTTTCCCCGATATACCCCTCGACCTCAACGATCCGGGCCGCCAATCGGCCCTTTGGAGAAATGTAAACCAGATACTTCCCCAAACAGTCGCGGCATACTTCCAGGGTTGGACGGTCGTAGAATGCTCTGGTCAATCGGGTGGGTCGGGCCATGAGAGATCGACTTCAGTCGTCACAGCCGCCGATCGCGTGTGGAACCAGGTGCGCCGCGATCTCAAAATCGTAACCGACCTGTTCCGGCGCGTGCGCGTCGGAACCGAGAAAAAGCACATCGACTCCTTCCCGCTTGGCGCCATTGATCATTTCCATCGACGGAAAGAATGAATCCAGCCCTTTGCGGCGAGCGGCGGTGTTCACTTCGATCGCGGTTCCCGAGTCCTTTAACGCCGCGAAAACTTCGCCCATATAGTTAGTATATTGTTGATGGATCGCCTTGCCGTAGAACTGCTCCCCATACTTGCGATAATAGTCCAGGTGCGCCACAGCGGTAAACAGGCCGGAGCGAGCCGCGTCGATCACCTGGCGATAATACTCCTCCACCGCTTGTTCCATGGAAAGATCGGCAAAACACTTCTCAAAGGTCGATGCGGCGCAAAAACAGAGATTACGGATCTCATGCACGCCGACCAGCAGATGCTCGAAATCATACCACTCTTTCAGCCTGGCGACCTTCTCCTCACATCCGGCGTACCATCCAAACTCCAGCCCAAGTTTGACTGAGAGCCCTAATGGATAATATTTCTCCTGCGCGGCTAATACGTCGTTGACGTACGGCGCGAGATGCTCAGGCGTCGCCGGCTTCTTCTCCCCTTTGACCCGGATGTAATTGGCGAAACCATCCGATTTCGGGTTGCTGTCAAAATGGGTGGTAAAACAGATCTCAGCCAATTCCCGTTTCAGCGCGGCTTCACAGTATTCTTCAATTGTGCCGGTAGCATCAACAGAATAGTCGCAGTGGACGTGATAGTCAGAAAGACCGTCAATTGGAAGTGGCTCTATGTGCATACTAGGCGTATATCTCTCCGGTTAGAAATGGATTGGAGCGCCGTTCGGCGCCAACTGTTGTAGCCGGCCCATGCCCTGGATAACAGACGACCGAGTCGGGAAGTGTCAGGATATTTTTGCGAATCGAAGTTAGTAGCGTCTCAGTCGACCCGCCCGGCAGATCGGTTCGCCCGATCGATCCTGCGAACAACGTGTCGCCGCAGAACAGCTTCCCTTCGGTTTCCAGGAGATAGCACACGCCGGCGGGGCTATGTCCCGGCGTGGAAAGAACCAGGAATCGAAGACTTCCCATTGCCACATAGTCTTCATGCCGTAGCTTGACATCCGGGGGCGGAGCGACTATCGGCAGACCAAGGAGGGCAGATACATTGGCTGAAGGGCTCGCCAACAGAGCTTCCTCGCCGTCACCACAATATAAGGGAATATCGTACCTGGATTTGACCGGACTGATGGCGGCGATATGGTCGCCATGGCCGTGGGTCAGGAGTATTGCCTTTGGGGCAACTCCAGAGCGTTCGATCGCCGCAAAAATGAGCTGTTCATCGGCCCCGGGGTCAAAAATGACCGCGTCGCCGGACAAGTCGTCGTAAACGAGGTAACAGTTGACCTCGAACGGCCCAACCACAATTGTTTCAACAACTACAGCCATTAGGCGAAAATACAAAGAGGACCATCTATGTCAACCCTAAACTGGCCTAACGCTTTAGCTTGCGCTGCCAAGATATAGGTATCTTGCCTGTCTTATTTCTGCCAAATCTGTTTGACCACAGACATAAAACAGCCTATATTTGTGCTTTCTTTCTCAAAGTTGAAGGATAGATTAAACGTATGATTGCCGAACTGAAGACCAAACTCCCCGATTTGCAGTCCCGCCTGGATAAGCTCGCGAGGTATCTTTGACCTTGAGGGTCGCCAACGTCGCATCGTTGAATTAGAGGAAAAGACTACCCAACCCAATTTCTGGAACGATAACCAGGCCGCGCAAGGGATCCTCAAAGAGATCTCTATGCATAAGCGCTGGTTGGAGTCGCATGGCAAACTGATCTCTGAACTCAATGATCTCAAAGAGTTCAGCGAGATGGTGGACGAAAACTCGTCCGAGGCCAAAGACCTTGAGCAGTCGGTAGCCAAGCTGGTTGATGAGGTTGACGAGTTTGAGTTCAAGACCCTGCTTTCCGGACCGGATGATCATCGCGACGCGATCGTTACCATTCACCCCGGAGCGGGCGGAACGGAATCGCAGGATTGGGCTGAAATGCTTTT
>JAMPYH010000022.1 GCA_023700785.1 Candidatus Zixiibacteriota bacterium | reverse complement strand
GTCACCACTTTGGAAAGTGGTTTTTGGGATTATGTGGGGGATGTGAGATGCTGTTGGTATTCGGCGAGAAACGCCTCTACCTGGTAACCGTGCCGCTCCGCCCAGATGAGGAGATCTTCGGCGGCGAGATTGGCGAGTTCGATCCGTTGGTCAGTCCCAGTTTCGGCCGACTCCAGGCGCACGGTGGTCGCTGCCAGGATGGTATGGACGATCCGGCCAAACTGCTCCATGTTAAACCAATGCCGGTCCTGCCAGGCATTGACGCGGAGAAACTCTTTGGCGGCATCGCTCGCAAACAGTTGCTCCAACGACAAGCCGGTCGGTTGATCTTTGGTCGGGAGCAAAAGATCACGGTGCGCGATCATCATCCAGACCAGCAACGCGGTATCCCGCGAAGAGCGCGTATCGCCATGTAGCTGTTCAAGCAGATCAGAGACCAAGGGGACAATACGCCACTCGCTCACTTTCTTGAGAGCGGACGTGGAGGGTTCATTCTCGTTCGCCCCGATCTTAAGCAGACGGTCAACGACAGTGAAGCAGATCAGCGCTTCATCTGAGATCAGTTCAGTTTCGCCTGGCGAATCGAGAAGGCGGTCGTTCGTTTTCCGCTCGACAGGCTCGTCTGACTCATCATCGGGAGGGATCACCCGCTCCAACGCGAGCGTTACCTGGCGCGCGATCTTGGACAAATCTAATTCCGGGTCGATATGCGTAGCCAACCTGGCAATCGCGCTCTCAAGCGTCGCCCCGATTTCGCGCGCGGTCGTGTCGTAGTCTTCGGTGCTGATCAGTTTCAGCGATGCCGCCAGCGCGGCCTGAATCGGCAACCTGATCGGCTCGAGGCGAATCTCGTAATGCAGTTCCTCGAGATTGGCGTGCCCTGAGCCGTCGAGTCTGCGCTCAACTTCGGCCCAGGAGCCATCCACATCGATCAGTTCGCGCCAGTCCAGAAACGCGTGATATTGGTAGCCATGTAGTTTGGCCCAGAACCCGTGTTCCTTCAGGCGGCGGCCGTTTCGGATGAACTCAAGGCCTGATGAATAATCGCGAAACAGGTAGTAAAATTGGCCGTCGGTAATGAGCCCAAGCGCTTCGGTCAGCGACCGGCGAACCATCCGCGTCTCGTCCCCCTGACCAACATTGATCTCCGTGGAAGTTTGAGCGTGACCGGAGGTTGTAGTATAGGCGTTGTTGTAGAGGATCAGCGCCCGCTCGCCAAACGCTCGATTGCTGTAGGCGAAGACATTGTCATCGACCCAGCCTTCGGGGGTGACAAAGTCGTACAGCGCGAACTCGGCCGCGCCGCTGAATAGATAGCGCCGCCGCATCAGCGGGAAGATCTGTTGTTCATGTCGGCGCACCAGTTCCTGGTCGACTGATTCGTTCCAGTAGGCGCGACGATACTCCATCCCGTACTTCTCGGTAAATCCCTCGATCTGACCGTGGCCGAACATCGGGAGACCGGGCATGGTGACCATCAACATCGCGACCCCGATGTACTTGTCGCCCCGACCGAATTGCTCAACCGCGGTGCGCTCGTCCGGATTATTCATGAAATTGACAAAGCGCTTGATAACTTCGGGGCTGAAGGTCAGCACATTTTTGATCGTCTGGCGGTATTTGGAGTTTTCCTCCATCTTGAGCATGTTCATAAAGGCGCTGTTGTAAACGCGATGCATGCCGAGCGTGCGCACGAAGTACCCCTCCATGAGCCAGAAGGCTTCAGCCAATAGCAACGTATCGGGGAGTTCGGCGGTGACCCGGTCAACTACTTCGCGCCAGAACTCTTCCGGGAACTGCGCATCGAAGTCAACGCGGGACATGCCATGTTCGGCGCGCGAGGGGATCGCGCCGCCATCGCCGGGTTGCGGGAACCAAAGGCGCTGGTAGTGCTTTTTCGCGAGCGTCATGGCGGCATCAAAGCGGATGATACTAAAATGTCTCGCGACATGCAGGATCGTCTGGATCACCGCTTCGCGAACTTCAGGCAGCATAAAATTGAGCTGGGCAGTGTCATTCCATGGCATGCTGGTGCCATCGTTGCCGTGATAAATATACTTGGCATCACCGGTCCAGTTGTCGGTCCGCTTGAAGACAACCGCCGCGTCGCTGTGATTCCAGTAGCCATCTTCGATCTGGAGGGTGACCCTCGGATCCTGCGAAAGATTCTGACCGGTGAAGCGGTAAGCGGGGAACGGAGGATAGTCGAGCTGCATGAACCACTGCGGGTGTTCGATGACCCAGCGGGAGTAGATCCCCATGTGGTTCGGAACCATGTCGGAAGCGAGTCGAATCCCGCGTTGCCAGGCGCGTTCTTTGAGTTGCTGGTACGCTTCGTCACCGCCGAGGTCGGACGCGATGTTGTAATCGTAGAGCGAATAGGCCGAAGGGGCCGCTTCCGGATTACCCATCATCTGCTTGATCTGTTGAGAAGCGACGGAGCGCTCCCAAACGCCTATCAGCCAGAGGCCGGTGAAGCCCCATGCGGCCAGCTTGTCCAGTTCCTCGTCAGGGATATCGCTAAGGCGATGAATATGGCGCCCGTAACTGGCAGAAAGCTGATCGAGCCAGACATAGGTTGATTTGGCGATCATGACGACGTTTGACATCCAGTCGGCGTCACGGCTGAATCGGGCCGGTTCAGGGTAGCCGTAGCGGTCGCGATATTCCTGTCCCCAAAACTCAAGTACCGGCACCGCGCCACCGGCTGGCGGGAGCCGGAAGGCTGCCTGCTCGTGCAGTATGTCCGATGCCAGGAGGAGCTGTTCGAGCAGGTCAGGGGGAAGAATGGATGCCCAGTGCTTTCGAATGTAGGCCAACTGACCTTCAAGCGAATCGGGGGATTCCTTCATCGGGGCACGAAGGGACTCAAAAAGAGGCAGTCCGATCTGATCGACGGGCGGCTGAGTCGAAAAGTACTGATCCAGCCGTGTTATCAACTCCGGATAAGGGGATTGGTCGCGGAGGGGTTGATCGTGATAGAGCGGCTGGAAGGGACGAAAGGCCGGGTTCTCCATCGCCAGATCAAGCAGGATCATTTCGGAGACCGCAAGCTCCGCATGCGGCACATGCTCGCTGGTGGCAGACAAGTACTCCTCTTCGCTTTGTGCAGCGGCAAGTACCGCCGGAGGCGGATAGAGAACGACGAACTTTTGAGGAGGAAGCACTGTTATATCGGAAGGACCCTCGTGTCGAGCGGTTTCTATCCCCTGCGTCAAGACGCCAGGGTGCTGTTCCTGACAATACGATTGTAAGATATGTCGCAAAATATCGGTAATGATCGCCGCGGTGATCAGGTCGCCGGGACGGATCGATCTGGTTCCTGCCGGAAAGTGTACCAATTGGTCATTAAAAGAAGCGGCGATCTGGCGGAGCGCGACTGGCAGAGCCGGCAATGTCCGATTGTGATCGGGGATCAAAAGCACGCGCAAATGGAGTCGATCGACGGTTTGCCGGGATAATGGAAGTCCCTGGGGGAAATAGCGATGGAGGCGACGATCTATGGTCAAATCTGACATGTTGCTTTCGTCCGGTCTTGGCTTAAAACAGACTCCGCGCTTGTAACAGGCGTGGAGATAGACTATACATAAAGCTCACAGCGTCTCAGCGCAACCATTGTTATTGCCGGATGAGCAGTTCTTGAACACGCGAAACGACCTATGGTTCAGCGATATAGGCGTCAGCCCATGCCTGTGCGGGCGCGGCAAATTGCTCGCTGAATTTCGCGATTTACCGTCCATAGCGGCTAAGGTATGTCCGGTTCTCCCCGATATTCCAAGAGACGGAGTTGATAACAGTTAACGTTTGAGCCGGGCGGCGGCACTGCATGCAGGCAGCGGCGCTCCGACCGCGTAGAGGATACTATGGCACGTCGCACAGTTGTTTCCCTGGTTATTATGGTTTCACTACTTGCGATGGCTTACTCCGAGAAGGGCTGGGCTGTTGAAGCGTCGGCGAAGGCCGACTTCATCATCAAACTGATCGATTTCGTGGAATGGCCGGCCGGCAAAGGGACCGATGCCGGTGGTTCGGTCGTGATCGCCTGTGTCGGCGAATCGCCGGTGAACGCTGCGCTGGTGGATGCCGCGACGAAAAAGTCCGCCGAGGGATTAAAAGTCACAGTCAAAACGGTGGCGCCGGGCGATCCGTTGGCGGGGTTCCAGATGGTGTTCATCGGCACCTGCGACAAGGCGGATCTCGCGAAAATCATGAAAGCGGTCGGCACCGCTCCCACTCTGACAATCAGCAATTGCACCAATTTCGCCAGATTCGGCGTGATGGTGAATATTCTCGATGAATCTGAAGGCTCCAAGGTGAAGTTCGAAGTAAACACTCTGACGGTGAAAGAGGCCGGCCTGAAGATCGGCGCCCAGTTGCTAAAACTGGCTACGGTCATCTAGACGGCCCATGGTCGCCTGATACACAGGGGATGAGCTATGCGTAAGGTTCGTGATTACTCGATTCGCGCGAAACTGACATTGATGATCATGGTGACGAGCCTCGGCGCTCTCGTGATCGCCAGCACGGTCTTCGTGTTTAACGATCGCGCCACGTTTCGTGAAGGAATGGCCAGCAACCTGACCGTGCTCGCGGGTGTGCTTGCCTCCAACTCGGCGGCGGCGGTCAGTTTTGAGGATCAATCCGGCGCGAACGAGATACTCGGAGCACTGGCTACGGATCATGCAGTGGCGTCCGCGCGCATTGTTCTGCCCAACGGCACTGTGTTTGCGCAGTATGAGCGCCAGGCGACGTACGGCGGTAATGACGTGATCGGCAGCTTGGTTGATGGTCATCGCTTTGACGACAAAAACCTGTATGTCACCAAGACGATCACCGCCAAGGAGCGGCCGCTGGGGGCATTGGTCATCAAATCCGACCTTTCCGCGCTCGACAAACGGCTCCGCTGGTTCACCCAGGTAAGTCTGATGATCGCGCTGATCATCGGTGGCTTATCGCTGGTGATCGTTATGATCTTCCAACGAATGATCTCTCGCCCGATAGTCCATTTGGCCGAAGCGGCCAACGCGATCGGCGTCGGAGACGTAAACCAGAAAGTCGACTACCAGTCGGCGGACGAGATCGGGAAGTTATACGGCGCGTTTCGCAATCTTCAGGCGTATATCCGGGAGCTGGCGGGGGTGGCAGAGAAAGTCGCGGCCAACGATCTGACGGTCAGAGTTACTCCCAAATCAGAAAAAGATATCCTGAGCATCTCATTTCAATCGATGGTGACCAGCCTTTCCAAGATGGTCGGGCAGTTGCGGAGCAGCACCTCGGAGATGGTTTCAGCCGCGTCCGAGATCAGCGCGTCATCAACGCAGATGCTTAAGGGGGCTCGGGATCAGGCAGACCAGATCCGCGGGGTGTCAACCGCGATAGAAGAGATTAGCAGTACGATCATGGCGTCGGCGGAGAATGTTCAGGAAGCGACTTCAGCGTCCAAGACCGCCAGTGATTCAGCCGGCGCAGGCGGAAAGCTGGTGGATGATACGATCAAGGGGATGGCGAAGATAGAATCAGTCGTTCGCGAATCGGCCCAGACGATCTCAAAGTTGGCGCAGTCCTCGCAACAGATCGGGCAGATCGTCAATGTCATCAACGACATCGCCGATCAGACCAACCTCCTGGCGCTCAACGCGGCTATTGAGGCCGCCCGCGCCGGTGAGCAGGGACGTGGATTCGCCGTCGTAGCCGACGAGGTCCGCAAGTTGGCGGAGCGTACCGGCAAGGCGACCGGAGAGATCGTACAGATGGTCCGCGCGATCCAGGATGAGACCGTCGAGGCGGTCGAGGCTGTCAAGCTCGGTATCCAGGATGTTGACCGCGGCAGAGAACTGGCCAACCGAGCGGGTGACAATCTCCAGGAGATCGTGCATGTTACCCACCAGGTGATGGGGATGATCCAGCAAGTTGCCCTTGCGGCCAAAGAACAGTCTTCGGCGGCCGAAGAGATCTCGCGAAATATCAACCAGATCTCGACGGTGACACGCGAGACCGCGTTAGGAGCGGAACAGTCGTCCGCGGCGGCATCGCAACTCAATCACCAGGCCGAAACGCTCAGAAAAATGGTGGAGCAGTTTACAGTCGCTTGATTCTCTGATCACTTGGAAATTAGACGGACGTTGCGCTAATCCCGCAATGTCCGTTTTTGTTTGATAGTGCGTGACGCGAATGCCCTACGGGCAAGTTGGGAGTACCACATTGCCGGGAGGACCAGTAAGATAGGCAATCATGATACTGAGATCTGTCAAGTCGATGGCCGACGACTTATTGATATCCGCCTCAGAAAAACAGGGGAGCTCCGGTCGAGGTGAACTCACCAAATATGAAATGAGAAAGCTCAGGTCGGAGATATCGACATTGCCGAACAGATCAAGGTTCCCCGTCGCACCTTCGCAGCAGGAAACTTTGCCGGTAATGATCATCAGTAAAGGGTTGGCAATAGTGGAATCATTATGGTAGATCCGCGCGGTGTCCAATAATGTTCCTTCGCCGGAAGGATTCCAGAGGAGTTGCAGCGAGTCAACCCAGGGAGCGACGGGATAGGTGTACGGCAGACCAGAGAGGTTGTAGAGCTCGCTGGTGGGGGTATGGCCAAAGCGGAGCGAATCGAGCCTGATCGGCCCATACCCGGATTTGCTTATCAACAACCAGGGGAGGGTAAAGCTGCCAACGCTGACGGTCCCCATATCCAGCGAGTCGGTGATCAATTCGGTAAAAGGAGAAGTAAAGAGTGGGAGGATCGGTCCGGTCAAGCCTCCATATGCTCCCTGGTCGTTGAGCAGAGTCGCCATCGCCGGCCAGAGCGCGTTGCCCGGATTACCGGAGTCCTCGCGGTCATTCCAGAAAGGATCCGGATCGCCGGAGTCGATGCCTGGAGAGCCGGCCAGCAAATAGAAGTTGCTGTCGGCGAAGTTCGGTACGAGGTCAGTATTGCCGGTGCCGGCATAGCCGCCCTGAACATTGTTGTATGAGGCGGTGATCGGTTGGGGGCCGGCGGCGTAGATCTGCGCGGGGAAGCCGTTGTTGCCGCGAACGATGTTGTTATGCAGATCGACTTCGGAGTTGTTGATACTCAGACCGCCTCCCTGGTTGGCGGTGGTGTTGCCGACGATAGTGTTGTTTTCAACCAGGCTGATCCCCATCGAACCGTTGTTCCATATCCAGATCCCCGCCCCGCCGAAATCCTGACCGCCTGAGTTTTGCCAGACGATATTATTGCGGAAGATGATCGGGCAATGAAATGAGACCAACGCGCCGCCGTAGAGGGCTTGATTATAAGCGAAGAGATTGCCGACTATCTCCGGTTTGCCAAGTCCACCGCTAAAACCTACGCGGATCCCTCCGCCACCGGCGGATGTTACGCCATTGCCTTTGATCGTCGCGCTATTATTGATAATGATATTATGCTGGATGCGCGGCCAGGAACCTTCGGTCAGGATGGCGCCGCCTTCGCGATATATCCGGTTATCGGAGATGTCGCGCCATTTGGTGCCGTTGCCGCCGGTAATGGTGAACCCGATGATCGCCGTGCTGGTATCCTGGAAACCGGATACAATGATCACGCTGCCGGTGTCCGGATAAAGCGGCGCGCTCCCGTCAAGAATGGTGTTCCAGATATCGGCCGGATCACTGGTCAACAGGTAGCTGCTCGCGAGCACGATATCTTTGCTTCGGAGATTGATGTTGACCATATAGTGCCCCGGCGCGACAATGACGGTGTCGCCATGTGACGAGGCATCGATCGCGGTCTGGATCGAGGCGTGGTCGGCCGGGACATGGATAACAGTCGCGCGCGACTGTCCTGTCAATCCAGTGACAGTCAGCACGGTTAACAGCATGATCAACAGGTAGCTCATTCGCATGATGATGAATCCTCCGCGTGTATGGCCTGCACAATGGCGTCGTCCGCCGTTGTAATCAAACTACGTCACCATGATTGGCGAAAAAGCAAGATGCAGTGAAAAGTCAAGATTATGCGGTGAGACGCTGAGCGAAGTTCAGTATTGGGGACTGCGGTGGGGAGACCCGGGGTACGCTTACCGGGCCTCCCTAATTGGACCCTCACTCACCGCATGTCATGAAAGCGGTATCCAGTACGCGATCTTCAAAGCGACAAAATCCTCCCCTGACGCGCCGAACGAATCGAAGATGGAGCCGGGTCGTACGATTCGTCCGTTCTCGCGTTCTTCAGACAGATTGCGCTGCCAGACCGCGTAGAGCGTGCTGCCTGGCTGAAACTCCCAGCGCAGGACAATGTTGCTCCGGAACGACCGTTCGCCAAAATCACGGTAGGGGATATCGAACTCGGTGCCGTTGTCATTCACGTGATGATAGCGGCTTTGGGGATCGCTGCCCATGAGTTGTATGTCTGTATATTGACGGATGGCGTGTCCCGAGGCGGCGACCAGTTCGCCGTGGTCGTAGAATCGCCCGCCGGCCGCGAACGGCTCGGCGTACACTTCAAGACTCAAATTGGGCGAGAAGTAGTAGTTCATACGTACTTGCAGTCGCAAAGTGCTGGCAGAAAGTCGCGAAAAGACATAGCGCGAACCGTAGGTTCCTTCACCGCCTCCGGCAGACGTGACGGTGGTCACGTATTGTCGAGGCTGATCCTCACGGGAATAGAACGGCTCCAGGGAAAACTGCCAGCGAGTACCGACGCGGGTTGAGATCTTGCCGGCGAAGCCGTAGATATAGCCTTCCAGTTCGTCCACCCCGTAGAATCCGCGCAGCCTGTACTGCGTCTTGGCGGCAAAACTGTTGTTAAAGCCGGCATTCAGCGAAAGCCCCGCCTCGTTTTGCATGGATGGTCCGCCCCAGGTCTTGGCGTCGCTTTGGCCGGTGATCTGGTGATTGATGTTAAAGAAGGTCTGCCAGAAATTGTGCCAGGTCACGTTTAATTCGGCACCGACCTCCGCGAATTGACGGATCCCGCCGTAGTTCCAGTTTGAGTTCGCGAAAAGATCGATCGAGTACTGGCGAAACCATTTGGTTGGTTTTGTTTCGCGGTAGGTGAGACTGCCGCTGGTGTTGTAATCATCCGCGGTTCCCTGGGCGCCTATATCGTTAAGCTCGAGGCCAGGAGTTTTAGTGGAGCCGAAGACAGACCAGAGCCAGTGTGTGCCGGAACGCTTGGACAGTTGAAGCAACCCGCGATAGCCGGTGAGCGATGTTCTGGTCGGATCGAGTTGTACCCAGTCAATGTCGGGGCGCTGATAGTAGTGAACCGATGAGCGTTGAGTTCGGTAGATGGAGTATTGAGAGCCGCGGACATCGCTGAACCCAACCATGCCGAACAACTCGTACTGCCCGCCGTGCGACCGGAGGCGCCAATCCGCGCCGCCGGTTATCGCCTGGCGGCGAAAGAGCGAGTCAAGAAAACTGCCTTTATCCAGGTCGCGATGCACGCCGGTCAGCATAAAGCCAACGGTTGATTTATTCGCGCCGAACTCCTGCTGCACCCGTCCCACACCATACAGTGTTTGAGGTTCGACGGCGGTCTCATAGGTCGAATCGGAATCGACCAGATAGTTTTGGGCATTTTCCTTTTGCGTCAACGCTGTCAGCAGTCCGACCGAAGTACCGGAGCTGAGTCGGCCCGTCAGTTTGGTCGCGCCCAGGATCGATGTATTGCGCGGAGCATCCCAATAATCGCCATTCCCCCATCCACGGGGAGAAGCACCGATCCGGCGGGAGTAAAAGTAGCCTCCTTGTCCGGGGCCGTTAAGCAGCTGGTTACCTTCAGTGAAAAATGGCCGCCGTTCATCGAAGATCGTTTCGAACGCGCTGAGATTGACTACGGCGGGGTCTGCCTCGACCTGGCCAAAATCGGGATTAAAAGTGGCATCGAGGGTGAGATTTGGCCCAAGTCCAACTTTTAAGTCCGCACCGCCACGACCCCGGTAATCCGATCTGTCGATAAAAGGGTTACCGCTGGGGACCTGGCCAAGGAAATTGGCGTCGCCGGCGGCGTACGGCATCAGTTCGATTCGTCGGGAAGGTTTAACACCGTCGATCCCGACCAATTCTCCAAAACGGGAAGACCAGCCTGTCTCGTTTTTGGGGACATATATCCAGAAGACATCTTCGTTTCGATCCGGGATCCATCGATTGAAATTGATCCCCCAAACTTGCTGCGCCTGGTCATTAAAACGGAGCTGAGAGAAGGGGATAAACATCTCGACGTACCAGGCGTGTTCATCGACGGACGTTTCCGCATGCCAAACAGGGTTGAAGGAGTAGTCTCTGTTGAACTCGTTATCTTCGGTGTTGTAGCGGTCGAAGCGGACGCCGGCGGTATTCACGCCAAAGCCGTACGCCGTC
Source organism: Candidatus Zixiibacteriota bacterium (assembly GCA_023700785.1). Taxonomy (GTDB): domain Bacteria; phylum Zixibacteria; class MSB-5A5; order GN15; family FEB-12; genus FEB-12. The sequence goes on along the minus strand of JAMPYH010000022.1, from coordinate 5,180 downwards.
TGTTTGTCGCGGTAGGAGTCGATCGATACGATGAACTGCTCCGAGGGGCCCTGATTGTCTCTCCTGTCGAGATGCAACTTGAGCTTTTGGGTGTCGTTGCAATAGAGCTTGGCGCCGACATACAGCCCGTTGTCGTCAAATATGACCGCGACTTCGGTTTGATCAGTTGGCGGAGCACCTTCGGTAGGATCCTTTTGCAGGAAGTCTGACGCGAACGACGCGAGCGTCCAGACAGGGTCATCCAGGCGGCCGTCAACGCGGGGGGAAGAGCCGCTCACGCGGATCGCCTTGATCTGTTTATGGGAGCGCTGACCGACCGGAGAATCGGCCGGTATGGCACTGGGGGCTCCCCACGCTCCGGCGGCAGGGAATGCCAGTAAGATGGTCATCCACCAGGTTTTCATATTCAACTCCTTTGAACCTCACGGTAGTTCGGGTCACGCCAGACGGCGGCTACCGACCGGATATACGGGATCTGTGACTTAAAAGATTCATGTTCCCCAAATAAAATTATGTAAGTACTTACATTTTTTAGGGATGGGGCAATTTTCGGGCGTAGCTTGAGAATCCCCCCTGGAGAAATGACGCGCGGGAGGACGAGCGTGTTCAATCGTCCATCAAAAAAGTCCGGACCGGCGATGCCACCAGCGCCGATCCGGAAGGATACGACTGTACGGAGGTACAGCCGCTCAATTGGTCATGGACAGCTCGGCAGAGTGATCGGGCCCGCGACCAGGTAGCTTATCAGTTGCGACAGGTCGCTCAGATCGGTCCCGCCCAACGTGTTTACATTCGCCTCCCCAGGGCAACCAAAGGTCACGCCGCCGACTGTGAAGTACGCGATCATCATGCTGAGGTCACTCAGATCTACGCCGCCGGCCAGATTAATGTTTCCGGTCACGCCGACACAACAGCACGCGTCGCCAATACCATCAGTATTAACATCCTGTTGGCCGGGGTTGTTTCGCGAGGGGCAATTGTCGCAGAGGTTGCCAACGCCATCGGCGTCGGTATCGTCCTGCCCAAGATTGGTTATATCGGGACAGTTATCACAAACGTCGCCGATGCCGTCGCCGTCGGTGTCGGCCTGATCGGGGTTGAAGGTCGAGGGGCAGTTATCGGTACAGATCGCGCCGTCCGCGTCAGGATCGACATTGGGGCATTCAGTCACGGCAAGATATTGATCGGCAGCGACGTTTTCGACAATCGTTACAAACCCGCTGGGCCAGGTGACTATTATGGAATCAATGGTGGTAGCGTCACCGAGGCCAAAGTGGGGATCCATCTGATTCTGACCGCTGTAGCCAGACTGGCTGGAGACCTCTCGCATTTGCCAGGTTGGAATGCCGTTGATCGTCGCTTTGACCCGTACGCGAGTGCCTATGGCCGAGCGGTTACTGATCAGAGCCTGAAGATCGACAATCAGCCAGTGGTTGCTGTTGCCGTTATTCAGGTAGAGGGAGTTGTTTTCGTTGGCATTCTGGCAACGGGCGACCGCCAGATCGAGGTCACCGTCTTTGTCAACATCGCCGAACGCGCAGCCGTAGCTCCAGCCGACATCGGTCGCGGTGCTGTCGTCGAATTCCCGGACAAACGTGCCATCGCCATTGTTTGTGTACAGCAGGTTGTTGTCGTCGAGCGAGCCAAAGGCGTTGGTAATGAAAAGGTCGAGATCGCCGTCATTGTCGATGTCCCCCCAGGCGGTACTGACCGACCAACTGGCCAAGGTAGTGACGGGACTGCCGGTGATTCGGGTGAACGTGCCGCCGTCGTTGCGGTATAGCAGATTAGTTTGCGAGACCGAATTGGCTACCGTCAGGTCAAAGTCGCCGTCATTATCATAGTCACCCCAACTGGCGCTGAAAGATTGGCCGCCGTCGGTCACCGGGGGACCGGTTGTGACTTTGGTAAAGGTGCCATCGCCGTTGTTCTGATAGAGATTGTTGTTCTGGTTTCCTTCGTTGGCGACATAACAGTCCTGGTCACCGTCGTTGTCGTAGTCGGCCCAGGCTCCAACGCGAGATTTGAAGCCATCTGTGGCGATGAGGCCGGTCAAGACGCGGGTGAAGGTGCCGTCGCCGTCATTATGGTAGAGCTGGTTTTGCAACGCTCCCGCTGAGTTGCAGACCTGAAGGTCCAGAAAGCCGTCCTGATCATAGTCAACCCAGGTAGCGGCCTCGGAATAATCGTTGTCTGACGTGATCTCGCTGCCGGACTCCTGGGTGAAGGTACCATCTCCGTTGTTGATGTGGAACAGGTTGAGTTGACCCCACCAGGTGGCGACATAACAATCTTCATCTCCGTCGTTGTCGTAATCTCCAAAGGTACCGCCATCGGAGGCCGCGGAGACTGTCGCTATGGGAGAATTGATGATCCGTGCAAAGGTGCCATCGCCGTTACCCTTGTAAAGAAAGTCGACCTGACCGGGGTTCGGGCCGTTAGTGATAAGCAGGTCGAGGTTGCCGTCGTTGTCATAGTCGATAAAATTAACCGACCGGCTGTCGCCGCCATCGGTCACGACGGGACCCGTTGTAACCGGCGTGAAATAGTTTGCCGACCGGGATAGCTCCGGCAGACCAAGGGCGAGCAGAAGTAAAACAAATGGCACCGTTTTCGCTCTGGTGAACGCGTCGCGGAAGGTGGCCTCGCAGGTCATCAAACTCCTCCTGTGGGTTGAACTGTCCTCTGGTTTCCAGTTTCAAGCTACCGGAGAAATGATGGATTGGATATGTCGATGCAGTGAGTTGTCGCGTTGATGCGGTGGAGCGTAAGGAACCGAGACGACGGCTATTCTTTTTCGCCGAGGAAGGACGCCAGATTGTCCCGGTAGGAACGGCTCATCTTGAGATGGGTGCCGTCATCGAGAATGACAATGAACTCACTCTGGAAGTGTCGTTTCAGTTCCTTGATCCGTGATGTATTGACAATGGTCGAACGGTGGATACGAGTGAATTTGGAGGGGTCGAGTTGCGTTTCGAGACGGTTGAGTGTTTCGCGGATGAGATGTGTCTTTTTGCCGGTGTGCAACTGGGCGTAATAATCCGCCGCCTCGATCCAGTCAACGTCATCGGCGTTCACGAAGTAGATCCTATCTCCCTCTTTGAGGACGAAGCGGGAGAGATAGCTCTCGTTATCGATCTTTATCTCGTCGCGCCGCAAGGCGTCGAGGAGCGCGGCGAGCCGGTCGCCGATCTGGCTGTCGCGTTTGAGCTTTAGATCAGACTTGATCCGATCTAAAGTCATCTGGAATCGCGCGGGGTCGAGCGGCTTTAACACATAATCCACCGCGTGAACTTCGAATGCCCGGATGGCATAGCTATCGTACGCGGTCACAAAGACGATCATCGGCAACTTGCCTGAGGGGAGCGCTTTGAGGACATCAAACCCGCTCATCTCCGGCATTTGGATATCGAGGAAGACCAGTTCAGGGTGTTCACGAGTGATCAGTTCAACCGCCTCGTGGCCATTGGCGGCCTCACCGATGATCGTAAAATCGCTGTCCGGTTCGACGGCCATGCGCAGTCCTTCGCGGGCCAGCGGTTCGTCGTCAACGATCAATGCGCGGATCTTGTCTGACATCGTTACTTTTCCCCGATCTGGAGCGGTATCTCCAGAGTCGCCAGAGTGCCGCCGTTGTCAGGGCTGGTGAGCGCAAAGCGATACCGCTCCCCATATAGCGCGGCGAGACGGGTGCGAGTGGTGCGGAGGCCGACACCTTCGCCTGTGCTCCTGGATGGGACATCCAGTCCGACGCCATCATCCTGAACGGTCAGTTTCAAAAACCCGTTTTCTTTGGCGGCGGCGACCGTAACCTGACCGTGCCCAACTTTGTTGGCCAGCCCATGACGAACCGCGTTTTCGACCAGGGTCTGAAGAACAAACGACGGTACTCGCGCCTTGAGGCAGGAGTCATCGACATTCACTATTACATGAAGCCGTTCACCGAAGCGGGTTTGTTCGATCTCAAGGTACCCTTTGACTATCTCCATTTCGGTTTCGAGCGCGATCTCCTGCGTGCCGCCTTTGGCCAGAACATGGCGAAGTAGTTCACTCAATCGGTTCAGCATCCGTTGGGCGGTGTCTATTTCCCCCTTGCGCATCAGGACCGATATTGAGTTCAGCGTATTAAAAAGGAAATGCGGCTGAAGTTGCGTGTGCAAAGTGTCGAGTTGGGCTCGGGTGAGTTCTGTTTCCAGCTTCGACGTGCGCAGTTCTCGTTCGTTGTAGCGCCGATAGTAATCAAGGGCGTAATAGACGGCTACTATGCCGGAATAGATAAAAAGCGACCAGGGGAGCATCCAGATGATCTCCCGCATACAGAGGTCGATCAGTTGAGCGGTGGTCATCTGCTCATTGTGGGCCCAGACCGAACCAATCACGCCGATCACCAGCGTGACGACGGAAGTGAAAGCTCCGAATAAAAAGTGCGCGGGAATGGTCCAGCCCGCCTTTTGACGCGTGATGCGGACCTTTTTGGCGAACCAGATGATAACCGGAACCAGCGCCGCCCAGGTAAACCAGTCGAATGATTCTCCGAGCAACCAGGTGCCGAGATGAGTTTCCAGCCCTTTCTGGATATAGCGGAGGTGGCTTAGGATGGAGACAAAGAACGTGATGAAAGTCGCGCCGCCCACGGTGACGGCGGTCGCCAGCCAGAACCGTTTTCTTCGGGCCGTTCGGTCTATGTCGATTGAATGATCAGAGAACATACCACTACTGGATCGGAGCCTTGCCTGTTCTGGTTCACCTCGAACCGGCTCAATATAGGCGGGTTCAGCCGAATCCGCAAAAGAATGCTGTGAAACGACTGATACGTGCAGTGAACCGGGTCGGGACAAGGTGCTTGATTGAACCCCTGGACCCGCGTATGCTTGGTGGACAACGAGAGAGGGCAGCATGACGTTACGGAATATTCTGTTGGATGGCGGCGGAGTGATTCTCGATGAGTCCGGACACGAAGCGGCGATCGGGCGGCTCATTATCGGCCTGGTAGGGGAGCGACTTCCCGATTACACTGAAGACGATCTGCGAACAGACATTGAAGAGGCAGTCCACCGCTATTGCCCTAAAGTCTATTCGTTCATTCTTTGGAAACGGATACCGGACGAGCGGATATACATGCAATATCGTGACCGCTTTTTAATGGAGTGGCGGCGTCCGCCGTTACGATTGATGTCGGG